>JBEBJW010000023.1:0-16375 GCA_040079715.1 Myxococcota bacterium
CCCATCGGGTCGCGGGAGCTCCGGCCGCGACCCGATGGGCTTCGCCGTCGGCGCCGAGCAGCCAGGCTCCGCCGTCCTTGCCCCCGGTGAACAGCGACCCGTCCGGTCCGGGCGCCAGCAGATCGGGACCCGCGAGCGTCGCGAACGGCCGGGTCGGTCCACCGCCGATCGGCGCGGACAGCACCACCCCGCGGGCCTGGTCGCTCACGAACAGCCGCTCGCCCACCACCAGGACCCCGATCGGCTTCTCGAGACCCGTCACGAGCTCGATCTCGCCGCCATTGGCCCCTACCGCCGACACCCCACCCGACTTCACCCCGTCGACCGCCACGAACCATGCGTCGACCAGGCGTCCGTCGGGGAGGACCGACAAGCCGACGCGCCTCCGGGTGGGATCGAGGTCCGAGACGACGCCCTTCGTCGCCCCGTCGACCGAGATCCAGGCGATGTCGCCAGCGGTGCCCTTCCCGAACCGCGTGACGTACAGCCGGTCGCCCTGGAGGACCACCTGGCCGAGCCCGGCGTCCGCTGGCGCAGGCAGCTCGCCCACCACCGAGACCCCGTCGGCGTCGGTCCACTTCAGGATCCGGTTCCCGTGGTCGTCGGCGACGTAGAGCGTCGCGGTAGGGGCGTCCCACCACAGGCCGTTCGGATCGGCGTCGAGCGGGATCTCGGTCGGCTCGGCGGTCCGCGCACAGGCCAGCAGCAGGCTGAGCGTCACTTCGTCGCCGGCGGCGGGGTGAAGCCCGCGGCGGTGAAGATCGCCATCCCGTCGGCCGAGGCGCAGAACGCCAGGAACGCCGCGGCCTCGGTCGGATGGGTCGACGCGGCCACCGCTGCCCCCGGGTACACGATCGGCGGGTGGCTGTCGTCCGGGAACGCGAACGCGAGCTTCACCTTCGGCTCGGCCTTGGCGTCGGTCGCGTAGACCACACCGGCCTCGGCCTCGCCGCGCGCCACCCACGCGAGCGTGGTCCGCACGTTGTCCCCGGTCACCACCTTCGGCTCGAGCGCGCTCCACTCGGCGCCAGCGAGCGCCGCCCGGGCGTACTTGCCAGCGGGTACGTTCTCCCCGGCCAACGCCAGGTGGGTCAGGGTCGGCGAGGACAGTTCCGCGACCGAGGTCGGCACCCAGGTCGCGTTGGCCGGGACCACCACCACGAGCGTGTTGCCCAGCAGGTCGCGGCGGGTCTCGGGCGCGAGGAGTCCCTTGCCGTCGAGCCCGTCCATCGTCTCCCGGTCGGCGAACAGGACCAGGTCTGCCGGAGCGCCGGCCTCCACCTGCTTCGCGAGCTTGCTCGAGCTGTCGAAGCTGAACACCAGGTCGGCCCCGCCGTGCTTCTTCCAGGCCTCGGCGACCTTGGGCAGCACCTCGGTGAGGCTGGACGCGGCGAGCCCGGTCAGCTCGACCTGCACCGGTGGAGCAGGAGGCGGGGGCGCCGACGGGGCGCCGCAGGCGAGGATCAGCGAGAACAACGCGGTCATGGGGTCTCCGAGGCGCAGGTCGGACAGCGACCCCACGCGAGCAGGTGGCGCCCCTCGACCACGGCGCCCGCCGGCACCCCGACCTTCGGCATCGCCTGGTCGAGGAGGCAGGTCATCGCGCCGCACGAGGTGCAGAGGAAGTGGGGGTGGTTGCCGGGGCAACCCGGACGGTCGTGGGGTTGGGCGCAGTACCGCCAGGTCCCGTCGATCCCGTGGACCCGGTGCAGCAACCCAGCCGACTCCAGCGCCGACAGCGTCCGGTACACCGTGATCGGGTCGAGCTCCGCCACCTCGGGACGGCCGACCAGCTGGGCGTGCGACACCGGGACCGACAGCTCCTCGATCGCGGCGAGGATCCGGATCCGCGCCGGGGTGCGCTTCAAGCCCGCCGCGCGCAACACCTCCGCCGGATCTCGGGTCACCGTCCCTCCCGCGCTGCGGATCTAACGCAACCGACTTGCATCGGCGCGCCGGAAGCTCTAGATGCAGCCGACTTGCATGTTGGAGGCGCGGGTGTGGATTCAGCTACTGATCGGATGCCAGGGCGGAAGTGACGGACCCAGCGATGGAAACGGCGACAGCGGCGCCGAGGTCCAGGTCGACCGGGGCCCGACCGAGATCGCGCTCGACGGCGACCCGAACGGCCTGTGGTGGGACGCGGCCTCCGGGACGCTGTACATCGCCGACGACAACGGGAACCGGGTCCTGAAGTGGACCGACGCCGACGGCCTCGGCCTGGTCGGGTCGTTCCCGAAGCCCGACGATCTGGGCCTCGGACAGCTGGTCCTGAAGGACGATCGGCTGTACGTCACCCGGTTTGGGTACGGCACTGCGGGCGACATCGCCTGGCTCACGGTCGACGGCACCCAGAGCGGGGTAGTCGACGGCCTCGACGTCTCGCGCAAGCGGATCGGCCTCACGGTCACGTCGGACGGGCGGCTGGTCGACGGCTGGTTCTCCACCACCGGCGCGGTGTCCGAGGTCGACCTGGACGGCGGCGGCGAGACCGAGCTCCTCGAAGGCCTCGGCAAGCCGGTCGGGGTGCTCGACGTCGACGGCACGATGTTCGTCAGCGACCAGGCCGCAGGCCAGATCCTGACCGTGGCGAACACCGGGGGAAGCCCGTCCGTGTTCGCCACGATGGACTACCCCGACCTGCTCAGCGCCGGTCCGAACGCCTCGCTGTTCACCGGCAGCGGTGACGGCGGGGCCTACCAGATCGCGTCGGACGGGAGCGTATCGGTGTTCGTGACCGGCCCGCCCGAGACCCGCGGGGTCGCGTACGACGCCGACGACGGCCGCCTGTTCTTTGCCCGCCACGATCCGGACGAGTCGGACGGGGTCGACCACGCGCTCGAGATCGTCCCGGTGGACCCGTGATCACGCTGGTGTCCGCCGTCGCGCTCGCGGATCCGCCAGAGGTCCACCCGGTCCTGATGTTCGAGGGGGACGCCGCCTACCAGCCGGACGAGCGGATCGCCGAGACCGGCCTGTCGGTCCGACGGTTCTACCTCGGGTTCCGGAGCGAGGTGACCCACAACGTCCGAGCGGTCGCGGTGATCGACCTGGCCGGCGAGCACCCCCGGATCCTCGACGCTTCGCTCGCGTGGCGCCCGGTCGACGTGCTGGAGCTCACGGTCGGGCAGGCCAAGACGCCGATGTTCCCGACCGCCCGCGACCAGAGCATCGAGACCACGCCGCTGCCGGAGCTGTCGACCGTGGTGGGGGCGCTGTGGCCGGGCCGCGATCCGGGGGTGGAGGCCCACCTGAGCGGCGCCGACCTTCCGATCGAGGGCTGGGCGCGGGTCGGCAACGGGTCCGGCAGCCCCACCGGCAACGACAACCCGAAGCTCGCGGGCGACTTCCGGTTGGACGCGGTGTTCGGGCGGCAGCGCCGCGACGCCGACCGGGCCGACGTCTTCGGGTTGCGCGTCGGAGCAGGAGCCCACCTGGAAGACGCCGAAGACCGGGGCGGCGTGACGGGAGAGACCATCACCGGGTTCCAGTTCTGGCGCCCGCCGACGATCTCGGGGTCCCGGACGGTCCTCGAAGGCCACGCGATGATCGACGCCGGCCCGGTCCGCGCGACGGTCGAGGGCGGGACCGCGCACGAGTCGCGGTCCGAGGACACCGACGGGAACCCGGACACGCCGCGGAAGCCGCTCCCGTCGACCGACGCCCGCGGCATCTCGGGCGAGGTGGCGTGGATGGTGACCGGCCAGCACCGGACGCCGCTGGCGTGGCCGATCGAGAAGGACGACGAAGGGCCCGCGGTCGAGGTGACGGGCCGGGTGGATCGGCTGTGGCTGGGCCTCGGCGCCAAGGACGTCGACCCGGGCGGCGCCCTCGGGGCGGAGCTCGGCGCCCGGGCGTGGTGGCCGTTCGGCGTTGGCGTCGGGGTGGTCGGCCAGGTGCTGCAGTTCGACACCGCGCCCCTCGAGACCCCGGACGACACGTCGGCGTTGACGGTGCTGGCCCGGACCACGTTCCGTGTCCTCTGACCACGGCGCGTTCACCCTCGACCTCCCGGACGAGGCCGAAGCCGCGCTGGTGCTGACCGAGCGGCTCGGCACCGGCGTCCTCAATACTGCGGTCAGGCGTGGACACCTGCCGGCCGACGCGCTCCGACCCGCGATCGACAGCATGGTGACCCTGAACCAGGCGGCCGCCGACGCGATGGTCGCGGTGGGGGTCCACGCGGCCACCGACGTCACCGGCTTCGGGCTGCTCGGGCACCTGCTCCGGGCCTCGTCGCCGACCCCGGTGGGCGCCGCGCTGGAGTCGTCGCGGATCCCGTTCGACGGCGTGCTCGGGCTCGCGGAGCGCCAGGTGTCTGTCCGGCCGGATCGAAGTGCAATCTGCCGTATGCAGCGCCGAACACCAGGTTTTCCGCCGCAATCCCGGCCCACGAGCGGCTGACCCTCGCCGACGCCCAGACCTCGGCGGACTCCTGATCGCGGTTCCGCCCGACCGCCATGAGGCCCTGCTCCAGGCGCTCGCAGCGCGTGGGGTCGAGATCCGCGCGACCATCGGCCGGGTGTTCGCGTCCGACGTGACCCATCGCATCGACGTCACTCGCGTGTGACGACCAACCCCTGTTGGATGCGGGCATCGGTGGCCTCGCGGCGCCGGGTCGAGACGGACCCGAGCTCCACGGATAGAGATCGGGACGCGCGGCCCCTGGTCCCACCTGAGCGGGGCGCCCCACCGAGAGGACCCCATGGCGGCGAACCGGCCGAGCGTGCTCGCGACCTTCACCCTGCTCGGATGCCACCCCGCGCCCTCCCTTCCCGATCCGGCGTCGGAGTCGGAGTCGGAGTCCGCGGACGAGCCCACCGCGCCCACGTTCCTCGACGGGCGCGACGGGGAGCTGGCGACCACCGCCGATGGGGTGTACGCCCTGAAGTTCCAGATCGATCCGGACCCGCCGCTGGTCGGACCGGCGGAGCTTTCGTTCGCGCTCCAGAGTGCGGATGGGCTCGCGGCGACCGGCGTCGCCCTCACCATCGAGCCGTACATGCCGACGATGGGCCACGGCATCCCCGAGACGCCCGCCTGGACCGAGGACGAACCGGGTCACTACGTGGCGTCCTGGAGCTACGTGATGGGCGGGCCCTGGGTGGTCACCGTCGGGGTGGACGGCCCCGCGGGGAAGGACGACGCTGCGTTGGAGTTCACGGTCTCGGAGCCGTGATCGTCCTGGCTCGGTGCCTCCGCGGGTAGAGCAAGCCCAGCAGCACCGCCGCGTTCCCGCCGTGGCAGCCGGTCCCGTCCCGCGGTTCCGGCGCGGGGCCGTCCTCCGCGATCCCCGGGTCCCCCTCGCAGGAGACGGTGGAGGCGGGGTCGTCGCAGTCCCCGTCGCAGGCGTCGACGCCGTCGCCATCCTGGTCCACGCAGGCGGGATCGACCCGGACCGTCAGGGGACGCGCCACGGCCCATCGGTCTCCGGCCGGCGTCCCGTCTCCATCGGCGGCGTTCACCGACCCGATCAGCGTGTAGGTCCCGGGCTCTTCCGGAAGGACCCACCGGAAGGCGACCCGGAGCTCGCCATCGGTCATCGGCAGGGGAGACCCGTGAGTGAGCTCGTCGCCCACCTGCCGCAGCCCACCCTCGGGCACGAGCGTGCCTCCCGCGGCGGCCAGGTCTACCCCAACGACGGACTGGCCATCGGAGCGCACGACCACTGCAGCGTCGATCTCGGTCCCTCCCACCACCCCGACGTCGGAGACCTCGAGGTTCGCGTCCACCAGCGGGCTCCGCAGCGACCCGTGGCACGGCGCGCAACCGCTGTCCGCCGACCCGACCCGACCTCCCTCGGACGCGAGGCTCGCCGCCACCCACCACATCCGTTGCACTTGCCACCCCAGTGCCAGGCTGTCACTGCGGCATGTCGCCGCACGCGGCACGTTGTTGCAGGGCGGCGCCAACGACCGTGCTCGGAGCACATTGAGGCGTCCACTCGGAGTGAACCATGTCTTCGGATCGCTACGTCGCAGCCGCTGTCGCCGGACTGTTCTCCCTCTCCTGCTCCGGCGGGTCCGCCGACCCCACCAAGCCGGACCACACCCACACCCAGACCAGCCCAACGCCGCAGACCACGACCACGACGGACACACGACGACCGGCACGACCACGAGCACGACGACCGGCGACACCTCGGCGGGGCTGCCCGAGGGGGTGAACTCCATCACGGTGGACACGGCGATCACCTACGCGCAGTTCGACCAGCAGTGCACCGGCCTCGGCGGGGTCCTGCAGACCCACGCGGTGTGCGCGGGGAACGTGGCGGGCGCCGGCCTGTCGTTCAACAAGTGGAGCAAGGAGATGATCGACCACTCCTGCAAGGGCCTCAACACCTGCGGGGGCATCAGCTGCGTCCTGCTACCGGCGGACGCCGGCCGGGATCCGGTCCAGCTCTACAAGGACAGCTGCGGCGACGTCTGCCACTCGTGGGAGGACCCGAACGAGTTCATGCTGAACGTCCCGGCCGGGACGGACCCGGCGACCGCGATCGCGACGTTCCAGGGCCGGTCCGACGACTACCACGTGGCGCTGGTCGCGTTCGGACGCCACGACATCAACGGGAGTGGGGACGCCGCAGCGAATATGCCGGCGTTCTTCGACCGGTTCTCTCGGGCGGAAATCCTCGGGATGCTGGCGCATGTCGCCACGCTCACCCCGGTGGTCGAGGAGTTCTCGGTGGTGGGCGTGAACGAGGACCTGAACGGCCCGCTGCCGTGACGCTCGCGCGAGACGCGCTCGGGCTGGGGCTCCGGCCCCCCCACTACGCCGAGATCGAGGCCCGTGAAGTCGTCGGGGTGGAGTTCTTCGAGGTCATCGCGGAGAACTTCTTCTCGCCCGCCGCCGGGCCCGCCCGGCACCTGGCCCGGGTCGCGGAGCGCGCGCCCATCGTGGTCCACGGCATCGGCGCGAACCTCCTCTCGGCCGACCCGCTCGACCGCGAGCACCTGCGACGTCTCAAGCGCCTCGCCGATCGGGTGGAGGCGCCGTACGTGACGGACCACCTGTGTTGGACCCGCGCCCACGGACGGGCCAGCCACGACCTGCTGCCGGCGCCGCTCACACCTACGCTCGCGCGCTACGCGGCGGGGCGGGCCCGCCAGATCCAGGACCTCCTGGAGCGACCGTTCGGCCTCGAGAACCTCGCCGCCATGGCCGCGTTCCGCGACGCGTCGGTCGACGAGCCGGAGTTCTGGCGCGAGGTCGTGGAGTCGGCCGGCTGCTACTACCTGTTGGACCTGAACAACGTCTTCGTGTCGTCCCGGAACCTGGGGACGCCGGTGGACCGTTGGCTCTCGGACCTCGACCCGACGCGGATCCTGCAGGTCCACGTCGCCGGGCACCAGGTCCCCGAGTCCGGCCCGATCGTGGACACGCACGACGAGCCCGTCTGCGCCGAGGTGTGGGACCTGTACCGGACGGCGTGGGCCCGCCTGGGCCCGTTCCCGACCCTGCTCGAGCGCGACGCCCGGATCCCGCCGTACGAGGAGTGCCTGCGGGAGCTGGAGCGAGCGCGCTACGTGCGCGGCGTGGCTCCCTCGCCATCGGCCGCCGTCTCCTCGGGGTGCGCCGCACGGGAACCCGATTCCGACGCCCCACCCGCCCTCGGCGGCTGGCAACGCGCGTTCCTCGACACCGTGACGGCGCCGCTCGCGCTCGAGCCTCCGCACGCGCGGGTCCAGGTGGAGCGTTGGGCCCAGGAGACCCGTGACGCGGTGGTCGGCGGCGCCCACGCTCCCACCCGGAGGCTGGCCGCTTACAACGGCCAGTACTGGTTCCGGCTGCTGGAGGCGCTGCAGGGGGAGCTGCCCACCGTGGCCCGGGTGCTCGGCCAGTGGGCGTTCGACCAGGTCGCGATGGACCGGCTCCACGCCCACCCGCCGTCCACCTCCGATCTCGGGGATGTGGGCCGGGATCTGGCGTCCTGGCTCGCGAGCACCGACGCTCACGGTCCGCTGGTGCGGGAGGCCGCCCGGGTGGACCGGACCTTCGCGGCGCTCGCCAGCCAGCCCGAGCTGCCGCGGTGGGTCCCGGACCCGGGGGAGCGGGAGCAGATCGCCGAGCGGTTCCTGATCCCGTCGCCCTCAGCGGCCCGGCTCCGCCTGCAGTGGCCGCTGCCGCCGCTCCGCTCGACCGAGCCCCTCCGGGAGGGCCCGTGCGCCGAGCCCGCACCGGATCCGGCGCTGTGGGTGCTGTTCCGGACGCCGGACCTCGAGCTGGGCTGGATCCGAGCCGAGCCCGCCCTCGCCACGCTGCTCGAGGCCCTGGATCTCGGCCCGTTGGGGGCGGCGGTGGCCGCGGTGTCCGACCGGCACGCCGAGGGACACCCGGACCTGGCGAGCGCGGTGCGGAGGTGGTTCGAGGCCGGGGTCTCCTGGGGCTGGTGGGCCCACCGCCCTACCGGGGAGTAAAGCTCGAACCGGTTGTACCTTCCGGGCTCTTTCGGCTCGTAGGGCTCGGACTCCTCGAGGTGCTCCCCCAGCCGGACGTGGACGGAGACCAAGCCCGCCAGCCGCAGGATCGCTGCGACACCCCGGCTCGAGCCCCGATCTCAGGTCACCGGAAGGCGACTCGAGCCGCGGCGACCGCCAGCAGGATGGCCAGCACGGCCCGGAGCATCCGCTCCGGCAGCACCGAGACGCCGAGCCGGGCACCGACGAGCCCTCCGACAGCGGCGGTTACCGCGAGCAGGACCTGTCCGGGGCGATCGAGGCCGTGCCAGACCAAGCGCCACCCAGCCCTGCCACTGCGTTCGCAAGGATGAACGGCGGGGTGATGCCAGCGACCTCCCGCGGCGAGGCCCATCCCATGGCGAGGAGTACCGGCCCCAGTACCACTCCGCCTCCGGTGCCGGTCACCCCGGCGAGCAGACCGAGCGCGCTGCCGACTGCCATCGCGGAGAGCCACCCGGGCCTGACCGTCTGGCTCGGCTCGGGCTCGGTGGGCGCGCGGCGGATCATCCCGAGCGCGGCGAGCAGGAGCACCGCGGCCACCAGACCCCGCACGATGGGGTGAGCCGCCGGAGTGAGCCCTCCGGCGAAGGCCGCCGGAACCGATCCGACGACGAACGGCAGGACGACCCGAAAGTCGACGAGGCCTGCACGACGAAACGTCGCGGTCGCGACAGTCGCGACGAGGATGTTGGCGAGAAACGCCGTCGGCCTGGCGGTCTCGGGTCCTACGCCCGCCAGCGCCCCGAGGAACCCCGTCGCTCCGGCATTGTCGGGTTCCCGCATCGTCCAGGTGCGATCCGCCGCTCGCTTCCTGTGCTCCTCGGCGTACGGAGCTCCACGTGGACTCTGGCCAGCCCTGCCTCCGAACCTGGCAGGACGCGGCTCGTCCGCACGACCACGACCACGACGTCGCGCGGTTGGTCGGCTGCCCGGGTCGCCGGCCCGCTCCGTCGGCCCCCGTCGCCAGCCGCTGCGCGGCACCCTCCTGCAGAGGTGCCCGGTCGGGTCCTGGTGCTGGTGCCACCCGGGCGTTCGGCACCCCTCAAGGTCCGTCTGTCGAGCACCGCCAGCCGAGAACGCAGACCATCGGCGGTGACGCCATCAACGCCGCCGCGGTTCGGCGGTGTCGCTGCGTCGTGCTGATCGGGCTACTCCGTACGGACGACCTTCGGATCGCCGAGGACGGCGAGCTGGCCGCTGCACGCCAGGCCCTCGAGGAACGCCACCACGTCGGCCTGCTGTGCATCCGTGAGGTTCGTCGGGGTGAACAGCGGGTCCTTCGACGGGTCGCCGCCGGCCATGAACTTCACCGCATCGGCGAGCGTTGCCGCGCGGCCGTCGTGGAAGTAGGGCGCGGTCGCCGCGACGTTGCGCAGCGTCGGCGTGCGGAACTTGCCGTTGTCCTCGGGTGCCTTCGAGACCTTGCCCCGACCGACGTCCTCGTCGGGCGCCTTGCCGCCCTTGCCCTTGGCCCCGAGCCCGAGGTCGTGGTACTTGTCGTCGGTGTAATAGGGCGCAGCGTGGCACGCGACGCAGCGGCCCTCGCTCTCGAACAGCGCCTTTCCGCGGGTCGCCGCCTCGGACAGCGGCGCGTCGCCGTCACCGCACAGCAGCGTGCGCTCGTAGGCCGACAGCGCCTGCACGACCTGCTTCGGGGTCACCGCAGCGTCCGGCGCGAGTCCGAAGGCCTTGGTGAAGGCCTCCTTGTACTCGGGCAGCGCGCCGATCTCGGCGGCCTTCGCGTCGAGCGCGTCTCCCACCCCCATGTTTCCGCCCTTCCACGCGCCCGTTGCCTGGGCCTCGAGCGAGGCGGCGCGGCCGTCCCAGTACAGCTCGGCGTGGTACGCCACGTTCCAGATGGTCGGCGTGTTGCGCGTCAGCTCCTTGTCCCCCGCTCCGAGCGCGAGCGCGCGCCCGTCGGCGCCCCCCCGCTCGTTGACGTGGCAGGAGTAGCAGCTCCGGCTGCCGTCGACCGACAGTCGCGGATCCATGAACACCTGGTGGCCGAGCTCGACCTTCTCGGGCGTCATCGGGTTGTCGTCGGGCACGGTGGGCGCCGTGCCGAGGCCCTTCGGCAGAGACCACGACCACGTCGGCGCAGGCGGAGGCGGAGGCGCGGGCTCGACCGGAGGCGGTGGGGGCGACACTTCGCTACATCCGAGCAGCAATAGGGTCAGACTCAGCACGGGAACCTCCAACTGCGGACCTTTAGTATGGCGCGAGGCCGGCGGCCATCGCGTTGGACCGAAGAAGCCTCGCGCGTCCGCCGGCCGCTGCGCGAGCCGACCGAGTTCCCGCCCTCGTACTGGTCGTTCTTCGAGTGCGCGGTTCACGCCGCCGGGTCCGCCGCCGCGGAGGGCCGATGCGACACCACACCGCACTCCTCCGGCCGACCGGCCCGGGTACGACTCCCTCCGGGGGGATGGATGGATCGTCGGAGCGTACTGAGGCTGGCTCTCGCAGCCGGCGTGGGGTTGTCGATCCGCAGGACGGCCCGCGCAGCGGATTCGGCAAATTCGAGCGAACCGCTCCCAGCGCCGACCGGCCGGCCCATCCCGGTCGCGTTCGTGCTCGGAAGAGATGCCGAGCTCGTCGACTTCGCGGGTCCATGGGGCGTGTTCGAGTACGTCGCGCTCGAGGGGCGCAAGGCGGCGCCGTTCGAGCTCTTCACGGTCGCGGAGACCGCCAAGCCGCTGCGGGTGTCCGGGGGCCTCACGGTCGTCCCCGACTACACCTTCGCGAACGTGCCCGCACCCAAGGTCATCGTCGTCCCTGCGATGGGAGAGCCGAGCGCCGGCATGCTGGCCTGGCTGAAGCGCACGTCGCCGTCGACGGATCTGACGATGTCGGTCTGCAATGGGTCGT
Organism: Myxococcota bacterium; assembly: GCA_040079715.1. GTDB lineage: Bacteria > Myxococcota_A > UBA796 > UBA796 > JACKER01. Next base: position 11,325 of record JBEBJW010000023.1, read on the forward strand.
TCGTGCTGGCGCGCGCGGGCCTGCTCGACGGCAAGACCGTGACGGCACACCACGGAGCCTACGGGATCCTCTCCGCGTCGTTCCCCGCCGTCACGGTGAGGCGCGGAGCGCGCTTCGTCGACGATGGTCGGATTTCCACCGCCGGCGGACTGACCTCGGGGATCGATCTCGCGCTGCACGTGGTGGAGCGCTACTTTGGGCGGGACGTGGCCGAGGCGACCGCGTCCCAGCTCGAATACCAGGGGCAGGGCTGGAAGGACCCCGACTCCAACGCCGTGTTCGCGTCCCGGCCTGCTTCGACGCCCGACCGATCGGTGGATCCGGTGTGCGAGATGCAGGTCGATCCGGAGGTGGCGCTCGTGGAGACCTACCGGGGGCAGGAGTACTTCTTCTGTTCGAAGTCCTGCAGGTCCACCTTCGATGCGGACCCGGCGAGGTTCCTCTCGCCCCCGGACGAGGGCGATGTCGGACCGGGGGCGGATGGGCGACGGTGAGGGCTACGGGCGACTGCCCGCCGTGGCCGGGGCGTTGGAGGTGCTCGTCGCCGGAGAGACCATCGGATCGGGCGCACCGATGGCCGCGATCTGGGGCAGTGGCACGGCTCGGTGGCCGTTGGTACCACCTCGGGTTCGGCGTCCCGTTTGCTCGTCCTGGCCGACAAGGTCCGTCAGGCAGGGCATGGGCTGCGCTCCTCGCCGTGCCCTGCGGCACCATGCCACATCCACCGTGGACCCGAAAGTGCATAAACCAGCGCGATGATCCTGGCCCTCCTCGCATGCAAGCCGCCTCCCGAAGGCGATCCCGGCACCTCGCCCTCCGACACCGCCGTCGAGGAGCAGCACCCGGAGCTGGACGCGCTGATCGCGGACCAGATGGCGATCGGACACATGCCGGGCCTCGCGGTCGCCGTGACGCGCGGGGACGAGCTCGTCTGGGCGAAGGGCTACGGCTCGGCGAACCTCGAGTCCGGCGCCCCGGTCACGCCCGACACGCCGTTCATGCTCGCGAGCGTGTCCAAGACGGTGGTGGTCGCCGCGCTGATGCAGTCCGTCGAGGCCGGGCTGGTCGACCTCGACGCGGACGTGGACCAGTACCTCCCGTTCCAGGTGAACCCGCCGGACGCGTTCGACGCCCCGGTCACGCTTCGCCAGCTCCTCACCCACACCTCCTCCATCTCCGATCGATGGAGCGTGTTGGAGACCCTGTACGGCGACGGCGACAGCGACCTGGCGCTGGGCGACTTCCTCGCCGACTACCTCGTGGAGGGGGGCGCCTACTATGACGTCACCAACTACCAGGGCGCGCCGGGAGAGGCCTGGGCCTACAGCAACATCGGCGTGTCGCTCGCGGCCTACGTCCTCGAGGCTGCGGGGGGAGAGCCGTTCGACGCCGTGACCCAGCGCGACTTGTTCGACCCGCTCGGCATGACCTCCACCGCCTGGCACCTCGCCGACTTTGCTCCGGACGCCGTCGCGATGCCGTACGGCTGGGACGGAGCCGCCTGGACGCCGTACGGGCAGTACGGGTACCCGGACTACCCGGACGGTCAGCTCCGCTCCAGCGTGATGGACCTGTCGCGGCACCTCCGCGCCATGGCCACGGGCGGGTCGCTCGACGGCGCGGACGTGCTCCAGGAGGGTTCCCTCACCGAGATGCGCACTGCTCAGGTCCCGAGTCTCGAGCCGTCGCAGGGGCTCGTGTGGTTCACCTGGGACGACGACGGCACCTGGTGGGGCCACGACGGCGCCGACCTCGGGGTCGCCACGACCCTCGGGTACCGGCTGGACGACGGTCTCGGCTACATCGTGCTCACCAACACCGACTGGAACGACATCGACGCGATGCTTGCCATCAAGGGCGCCCTGATCACCACGTTCGAGTGATCCATCCGGTCGAACGGTGCGGGCGACCCACGAGTCGGGAGCGTCGCCTGCCCGTCAGGGGTCGTCTGCCGGTAGGTCTTACGGCGCTCAGCGGCACCGAACAAGCCGGGCGCGATGGCGCCGTCCTCACCTCCAGGAGAGGCCTCCGCGTCGGAGCACCTTCGGACCTCATCGCGCGCGGTTCACAGCAGCTTCTGTGTGGCCTGGGCTGCGGTGACGAGCGCATCGCAGGCCTCGGCGCACGCCTTGCACTCGAGGTGCATCCCCATCGCCCAGTGCGACTCGTGCTCGTGGCAGGCCGTCGAACACGCCTTGGCTGCCGCGATGGTCGCCGGCAACATCTCGGCCAGCCGCGCCGAGCGCAGCGAGGCCAGCGTCACGGTCGCGCCCGACGTGGCGTGGACCGCATGGACCGCCCAGTTGCAGTCCGCCATCTCCTTGTCGCCGACCGCGAGCTCCTGAGCGCAGTGCCGGATGCACGCGTCCGCCGCCGCCACGCAGGCGCGCGCCGAAGCGGCCAGCGCGTCGATCGACGCGGTCGCCCCACCGGCCGCCAGGTACGGGCTGGGGAGCGCGGGCGCGGGGGTGGCAGCCTCGGCGGCCGTCGCGAGCGCCAAGCCCGCAAGGATGGTTCCACTCACGAACTCTCTTCGGTCCATCACGTCCTCCGAGGCGCCCAGAGAACACGGGGAAGCCCGGCGCGCCACGGGAGGCGACCGGACCTGCGCATCACAGCGAGGCCGTGGAGACCCTCGATCGTCTCAGGGTGCGACCACGTGGAGCGTGTGCGTCGCCTCGACCGGCGGCGCCAGAAGGTTGTGGTTGTGCACCAGCATCTCGCCCGCGAACGCCCCGTCGATCCAGAGGTGGAGTTCGACGGCCAGCTCTTCGAACACCACCGCACCACTCGTCGCTGCAGGCGGCCGCGAGGCACGAACGGGCCGCGACAACACACCGCAAGCCCCCCTCCAGGCCCTGTCGTTACGGTCGGCCATGCCCTGCTTCCCGTCCCGCCTCGCCCTCGCTGCGACGGTCCTCCCCTTCGCCGTCGGGTGCGCGAAGGTGCCGATCGCCGATCCTGCGAAGGTCCCGTCGCTCTGGGACGGCGACGCCGATTGCGTCACGACCGCCCGTACGGGAGGCCGGCCCGCCGGCGGGCCCGACGCGAGGGTCTGGGTCCAGCCCGACGCGCCGTGGGGCGAGGACTTCGCGCGCGAGGTGACCACAGGGTCGCGAGCGGCTCGGGCGTTCCTGGCCAGCCGCGGCGTCGACGCGGACGCGGGTATCGAGATCTACGTCTGCGATCGACAGACCATCGGGCACGCGCCCGGAGGACCCTTCGTCTTCCTGTCCCGCACGATGGTGGCCGAGCACCGCGCCCCGTGGCTCCACGAGAGCCTCCACGTCCTCCTCCGCGCAGATCGCGACTGGCTCGTGGACTTCGACGAAGCCACCGCCGACCGCGACATGCCGCTCTGGCTCGTCGAGGGCCTGACCGACTACACGGCGGAGTCGATCGCGGAGTCGGCGCACGTGGACAACCCCGGCCCGTTCGTCGAGCGCCTGGACAACCTCGACTCTGGATGCTCTCGCGCCAGAGCCGCAGGGCCACCGGCGATCTTCGAGAAGGTCGGGCGCCCGGGCCGGGCCGACGAGCTGTTCGGGCAGCAGCGGTTCGAGAACGCGCAGGTGTTCTACCCGTGCTCGGACGCCTTCGTCGGGTGGCTGGTCCGGGGCCACGGGCTGGATGCGCTGCTCCGGGCCTCGCTCGCGACCCCGGACGAGCAGGCGACCTGGGAGCAGCTCACCGGGGCGAAGCTGGAAGACGAGCGCGCAAGCTGGGTCCGCCAGCTGCCCTGATCTCGTGCGACCTGGTGGCGCTCAGCGCCGGGAGGCGGTCGCGACGATCACCTCCTCGGGGGCATCGAGCCCCAGCGCCTCGGCGGCGTCCTCGCGGAACGGGCGGAACACGAGCGCCGCGTCGACCGCGACGCCATCCCCCAGCGGCAGCGTCCGGATCTCGCCGGGAGCCAGGCCTTCGCCCTCGATCGCATCCGCCATCGTGGGCAGCGCGACCGGGACGCCGTCCTCGACCGGGATCGGCGAGAGGCGCAGCTCGCGCGTCTCGCCGTCGACCGTCGCGGTCACGACGAGATCCCGTAGGAACGCGGCCCCCGTGGGGACGCGGTGCGCGGCGCCGACGTTCTCGACCTCGACCCGGTCCCCGACAATCCTGAGGTCCAACACCCGCGCGAGGAGCGCCACATCCGGGTCTTCCCCCTCGAACCCGGGGATCGCGTGGTCGCCGTCGGGGAGGTGGCAGTCCGCGCAGGTCTGGGTCGACCCGGACTCGGCGTACTCGGTCCCGGTCCGCTCCACGAGCAGCTGGGGCCCGGTGACCTCGTGGCAGGTCGCGCAGAGCGCGGGAGACTTCAGGAACGGGCGGACGGACGTGGCGTGCGGCGCGGATACGGGCCCCGGCACGCCGATCGGCGCGGACTCGTCCACGACCAGCGCGCCGTCGGCCTCGGTCCGGTTTCCCACCGCGAGGTGGCACGCCGCGCACCCGATCCCCTCGTCGCCGCCGTAGCCGGGCTGGTGGCACGCCACGCACCGGGCCTCCGCCGTGGGGCCCCAGGCCCGCCGGACCTCCGGGAGCGACGCGAGGAACGCAGGCGTCGTCCCGCTGCGCGCGTGTGCGGACCCACGCCAGGCGTCGTACTGCTCGGCGTGGCACGACCCGCAGGCCTCGGCCGTCCGCTCCTCCGGCGCGCAGGCGAGGAGCGCCACGATCACCGGAGCTTCCCGAGGTGGACGGCCAGACCGAAGTCCACCTGACCCACGGTGAACGCCTTCAGCGTCGATCCGACCGACCCGGTCCAGCCCTGCACCGCGCGGTCGTGGCCCACCCAGCCGATCGTCCGCGCCTCCAGGAACGCCGAGAACCGGTCGCCGGCGGGGACCTCGAGCCCCAGCCCCGCGTGCGCGCCGAACAGCACGTCGTCCGCGCCGGGGGCGTCCCGGGCCTTCGACTCGATGAAGCTCCCGACGGCGCACATCCCGACGAACGGCTTCAGCCGCGGGCCGTGGAGCCCGACCGGGAAGTACAGGTCGAACCCGACGGGGTGGTCGTGGCGGACGCCCACCGGAGTCTGCACGAGGTAAGCC
>JBEBJW010000024.1:0-16356 GCA_040079715.1 Myxococcota bacterium
GCCGCGAACAACCTGTTCGGAGGGTAGCGCGCGCCCTCACTCCGCGAGGCCGAGCACCTCGAGCCCCTGGTCGAACGTGACGTCGATCGGGACCCGCGCCTCTGCGATCCGCGCGAGGTCCGCCGCGAGCTCGGGTCCGATCACCCCGAGGCGCTCGGTCAGCGCCTTCGCGGCGGCGTAGTCGCCGTCGCCCTGGATCGTCAGCAGCGTCTCGGACAGCGCGTCCATCGCAGCGCGCATCTGGTCCGGCTCGACGCGGTACCGCCCGGTCGCGGCGTCGCGGGTGAACGCCCCGCGCTCGGCGAAGAAGTTGAACCGGACCAGGTTGGCCTTGGCGTGGGCGTCGGTGGCACCGAACCGGATCGACCGGAGGATCCCCGCGAGGAACGTGACGTAGCTGTCGAGCAGCGTCGCCTCGTCGAGCTCGCCGGGGTCGGTGAGCGCGGTGATCAGGTACAGCCCGAGGACATCGGCCTTGCCCTCCTCGAAGCTCGACGCCTGGTCCTTCAGCGCGTCGTCGACGGTGCCGCGCCCGTCGAGGGTCTGATCGACGGCGGCTACCACGCGGTGTCGTTCACCGCGATGGGCCTGGTGGTGGGCCTGCTCCAGTGACCATCGCGCCGGGACCGACGTCGATCCCCACGGTGCCGGAGCGGCATGGTAGACCGAGGGCACAGGAGTTGCGCGATGTTCGGTCCACGTGTCTCTCCGCTGAACGGCTCGGGGTGGGCCCCCCCCACGAAGGGCTCGGGCTGGGGCCCGGCGGGGCTCGGTTCCCTGCGGCGCTGGCTGGCGTTGGTCGCCGTGGCGCTGGCGGCGGCGTGCTCGACCTCGGACGACCCGAAGACGACGCCCACCGGCGACACGCCGGTCGATCCGTACCCCACCGACGACACCACGCCCCCGCCGCCGGCCTGCGATCTGGACGCGCGTCCGGACTACGTCGTGTCGACCGACCCGACCTGCGGCGACGGCCCGATCGGCGGGTTCGAGCCGGTGGTCGAGTGGAGCTGGCGAGAGAACCCGATCCACCCCGGGTTCCACCAGGTGGTGGTCACCCCCGCGGTGGTCCGCCTCACCGACGACGCGGTCCCGGACATCGTGTTCGTCGCGTTCGAGGACCGGTTCTACGCCGACGGCGGCGCGTTGACCGCGATCCGCGGCGACGACGGGACCACCTTGTGGAGCGTGACCGATCCGGGCGGGGTCCACCCCCGCGGCACCGGCGGGGTCGCGGTCGGCGACCTCGACGGCGACGGGCGGCCGGAGATCGTGGTCCCGGCGCTCGAGGGCCTGCTGTGCGTCGACGCCGACGGCGCGTTCGAGTGGCTCGCGCCGGTCGCGATCGACGGCAGCGCGATGCCGGCGATCGGGGACCTCGAAGGCGACGGGTTCGCCGAGGTGATCGTCGGCAGCACCGTGTTCGAGCACGACGGCGCGGTCCGCTGGACCGGAGCCGACGGCACCGGCGGGCTCCACCCCGCGAGCTTCCCGGTCGACGTCGACGGCGACGGGCGGCTCGAGGTCGTCGCCGGCAACACCGTGTACGAGTCCGACGGCGCGATCCGGCGGTCCGACGGCCAGAAGGACGGCAAGCCGGCGGTCGCGGACTTCGACCTCGACGGCGTCCCGGAGATCGTGGTCGGCACGGGCAGCGGCGAGGTCCGGGTCGTCGGGCTCGACGGCGCGGTGTGGTGGACCTGGACCCACCCGGATCCCGGCGGCAGCGCCCCGACCGTCGCGGACTTCGACGGCGACGGCGCGCCGGAGATCGGCGTCGCGAGCAGCGAGACGTACACGGTGATCGACACCGACGGCGCGATCCTGTGGACGATGCCGACCGACGACGGCTCGAGCGCGATGACCGGCTCGTCGGTGTTCGACTTCGACCGGGACGGCGCGGTCGAGGTGGTGTACGCCGACGAGCAGACCCTGTGGGTGTTCGACGGGGCGACCGGCGCGGTCGAGCTCCAGTGGGACGAGCACAGCTCCGGCACGCTCCACGAGTACCCCGTCGTCGCCGACGTGACCGGCGACGGCTCGGCGGACATCGTGGTCCCGAGCAACGACTACGCGTGGGCCGGCACGACCGGGATCACCGTGTTCGGCGATCGCACGTTCTCGTGGGCCCCCGCCCGGCCGATCTGGAACCAGCACGCGTACTCGATCACCAACGTCGACGACGACGGCGGGATCCCGACGGTCCAGGCCCCGAACTGGGCCTCGTGGAACAGCTTCCGCGCGGGCGACATCCCGCACGCGCCGCCCGCGGCGGACCTCGCGGTGGCCGAGCCCGCGCAGTGCACCGACGAGTGCGCGGCCGACCTCGTGTACCTGTGGATCCCGGTCGAGAACCGCGGGGCCCTCCCGAGCGAGGCCACGACCGTCACCCTGTCCCGCCTCGACGGCGCCGCCGAGACGGCGATCACCGCCCTCGCCGCCCCGGCCCTCGACCCGGGGGACGGGACCTGGCTCGGTCCGGTCGCGGTCCGGTCGACGGACTACGGCGCGGACGGCCTGGCGATCGATGTCGCCCCGGCCGGCGTGGACTGCGACCCGGCGGACGACCGGTGGGTCTCGCCCGCGTTCCCGTGCCCGAGCCGGTGACCGTCCGCCGGATCGATCGGGGCGACCTGTTCTGGGTCGCGTCCACGGATGCCCGGCGGGCCGACGACGACGACCGCGGGCCCGCCCCCGACTACGCGCACCCCCACGTGGTGGTCCAGGACGACGTGTTCAACCACTCGCGGCTCACCACCGTCGTGGTGTGCGCACTCACGACCAACCTCCACCGCGCGTCCGAGCCCGGCAACGTGCTGCTCGACCCGGGCGAGGGCGGGCTGCCGAAGCAGAGCGTGGTCGTGGTGTCGCAGATCGCGTCGATCGACGAGCGGCGCCTCGGCGACCGGATCGGGGCGCTGTCCGAGGTACGGGTGGCGCAGATCCTCGCAGGGCTCCGGTTCCAGCAGGTGTCGTTCTTCCGGTAGCGACCCGGGTTACCAGGGCCCGATGTCGTTCGTCCCCGCCGCATCTCCCCGGGCCGTGGTCGCCCTCCGCCTGGTCGAGCAGCTTCAGGGGGCGTTGGTCGACGCGCTCGCGGCCGTCGCCCCGTCCGAGCCGCCGTTCGACCGGGCGGACTGGCTGCGCGACGCCGGCCGTCACGGCGGGGGCTCCCGGCGCGGGACCGCGGGCAGCGCGGTGTTCGACCGGGCGTCGGTCAACGTGTCGCAGGTCCAGTACGACGATCTGCCCGACCGCAAGCTCGCCTCCGCCACCGCCCTGTCGGCGATCGTCCACCCGCGCCACCCGCGGGCCCCGTCGATCCACCTCCACGTGTCGCACACCGAGCTGCGCGACGGCACGGGCTACTGGCGGATCATGGCGGACCTCAACCCGTCCCACCCGGACGAGGCCGCCGCCGCCGCGTTCCGCGACACGCTCCGCGCCGCCGCGCCGGACCTGTACCCGTCCGCGACCGCCCAGGGCGACCGGTACTTCTGGATCCCGGCGCTCGGCCGGACCCGCGGGGTCGCGCACTTCTACCTCGAGCAGCACGACGCCGGCGACTTCGCGGCGGACGAGGCGCTGGCCCGCCGGCTGACCCTCGCGGTGATCGACCGGTACCGCGCGATCCTGTCCGCGGCGCTCGCGTCGGCGGGACCGGCGTCCGCGGCCGAGCAGGCGACCCAGCGGGCGTACCACACCCTGTACCTGTTCCAGGTGACCACCCTCGACCGCGGCACCACCTCGGGACTGCTGGTCCACGACCAGAACGACGTCGGGATCCTCGGGTCGCTCCCGTCGACCGTCGACCGGGCGCTGCTCGCGTCGTGGGCCGACCGGGTCCCGGCCCCGCAGGACGCACTGGTGCGCGCGATCGTCGGGGTCCTGCCGGCGTCCGGCCGGGTGGACGAGCCGGAGAAGCGCGCGCTCGCGGCGGTGATCCGCGACCACTACCGGCGTCACCCGGAGGCGATCGACCTCCAGGCCAGCGCGGACGTGGTCCCGCCGACGGTCGCGAACCACCGCTGACCGCCGCCCGCCCGTGTCGCACGGTGGCCGACACAACCCGGGACGAGCCGAGGGTCCGGCGGGACCGACCGGGGGCGATGTTCGGACCAGGAGGTTCCGATGACGCGTCCGACGCTGGCGCTGCTCGCGCTCGCAGGGTCCGGGGGCTGCATGTTCGGCCCGTACGACGGCCAGGTCGTGTCGGGCAGCACGACCGCGATCTCGGCCTGGGGCGCGCACAACGCCCCGGCGACCCAGATCCAGGTCGAGGCGCGGTGGCCAGCCGACAACCGGTTCTACACCTACACGACCGCGACCACGGTGAACGGCGCGTACGCGGCGTTCGGGACGAACTGGTACTACTGGTCGGTCAGCGCGCCGGCGCCGTCGTGGGCGTGGCGGACCGGGGTGACCGGCAAGCGGGCCGAGGTCCGCAGCCGGAGCGGGGGGACGATGCTGAACAGCTTCCCCGCGGGCGGGCTCGACTGCATGCTCGCCGCGAGCGTGGCCGGCACGAACATCAGCGAGGCGCAGTGGGCCTGCGGCTCGGCCGCCACCCCGAGCGCGTTCGTGTTCACCGCCGACTACCGCGGGATGCCGACGTTCACCCCGCAGGCGCCGGTCGACTACCCGCAGGAGCTCGAGCACGACCGGGTGAACAACATCCAGGGCCCGGCCAGCACCGCGACCCACTGGTACTTCACCCACAACGACCCCGAGCTGGTGAAGATCCCGCTCACCAGCGACCTCGACGACGGCGACACCTGGTCGGACGCGGAGGCCGTCGGGATGCCGGAGGACCTCGACGACCTCGGGTACGACCACTTCGGCGACCCGGACGAGTACGGCGGCAACCTGTACGTCCCGGTGGAGGACATGGACGAGGACCTGGTCGGCGCGATCGCGCAGTTCGACCTGAACCTCGGGTTCCGCGGGTACGCGACGCTGCCGGGGATCAAGGCGTCGTGGGTCGCGATCGACCCGACCACCGGGCTGCTGTACACCTCGGCGTTCTGCGACGTGCACACGGTCGACGTGTACACGATGCAGTTCGACCAGAACGGCACCCTGACCAACCTGGTGCTGACGAAGCAGCGCCCCCTGTGGACCGCGAGCAGCGTCGCGGTGACGCTCCAGCAGATCCAGGGGGGCGGGTTCTCGGACCGCGGCAACCTGTTCCTCGTGTCCGACGCCCGCAACGGGGCGTGCCCGACGCCCGGGACCGCCGGGGTCTACGGGTTCGAGGGCGCGACCCTCCGCCAGGAGGCGTACTTCGACGTCCCGTACGTCCCGGGCGACGGCGAGGAGCTCGAGGGGATCGACATCCGCGACGTGACCGGCGTCGGCACGCCCGGGATCACCGGCCAGGTCCACCTGGTGATGCTCGACAACGAGGACTGGTGGGACGTCGGGGACGACGACGACCTGTACTTCAAGCACTACGCCGCGAACCCGGCCGAGCTCGGGTTCCTGTAGGGCGTCTCGGGCGTCACGGGTGGAGGACCAGCCCGCCGACGTACGCGCCGTCCCGCTTCGCCCGCATCGCGTCCGCGACCTCGGGCAGCGCCCAGACCCGGGCGATCCGCGGTCGGAGCCCCTGGTCGACCCACCGCCACAGCGCGGCCAGGCGCTCCGCCCGGATCGACGGGTCGCGGCCGGTGGCGATCACCGTCGGGCAGCCGAGGACCGTCAGGCCCTTCATCAGGATCAGGTTGCTCGGGAGCGCGTTCGGGGGGACCCCGCGGCGGCCGGCCTGCGGGGTCGACGCCCACCCGACCACGCAGTACCGGGCGCCGAACGCCGCCGCGCGCATCGCCGGGTCCGACATCGCCCCGCCGACCCCGTCGTACACCACGTCGGCGCCGCGGCCGCCGGTCAGCGCCTTGACCGCCTCCGCCATCGCCTCGGGCGCGCCCGACCAGACGTGATCGGCGCCCTCCGCCTGGACCGCCGCGAGCTTGTCTGCGGATCGACCGACCGCGATCACCGTCGCGCCGACCCGGTGGGCCACGTGGACCGCCGCGAGCCCGGTGGCGCCGGTCGCGCCGAGGATCAGCGCCGTCTCGCCCGCCCGGAGCGCGGCCCGGTGGACCAGGCAGGGCCACGCGGTCTCGTCGCTGCCGAGCAGGCACGCGCCCGCGTCGAACGACAGCGCCGCGGGCAGCGCGAACACCGCGTCCGCGGGGGCGAGGGTCCAGCTGGCGAACCCGCCGTGCCGCTGGTGGTCGCCGCCCGATCGCGGACCGGTCCGGAACCCGTCCGCGACGACCCGGTCGCCGACCTGCCAATCGCGAACGTCCGCCCCGACGGCGTCGATCACCCCGGCGTACTCCATCCCCGGGGTGTACGGCGGCGCGGGCACGTGCTGGTACTGCCCCGTGGTCATCAGCAGGTCGACCCACCCGACCGCCGCGCTCCGGACCGCGATCCGGACGTCGGACGGACCCGGCGCGGGCGGCGTCTGGGGCTCGATCACCAGCCGGTCGATCGCGTCCGCCACGTCCGCGGCGAGCTCCGCGACGACCACCCGGGTCCCGAGCCGCCCTCCGTCGGTGTCCGAACGCCGCTCGACCGCCATCGCACCCACCTGGTTCGCACGTTCACAGATCTGTCTACCAGCGCGAACCGGGCCGCTCGCGACCATTCTGCCACAGCGCCGGCGCCGCTCCGGCCGGGTCCGCCCCCCGTCGCGGTCCGGGGTTCACAGAACTGTGCACGGCCCAGGATGGACCAAGACAATCGCGATGGCTACCTGGTCGCCGTCCGACAACGTCGCCGCCGGGTCGAGCCCGGCCATCCCCTGGAGAGACCGTGATGCCCACGCTGAACCGCGCTGCCGTCGCCCTCGTCGCGCTCGCCCTCGACGGGTGCCTCCCGACCACCACCAGCACCGACTCGACCCACACCGACCTGCCGGCGTGCGCGCAGGAGACGGTCGAGCCCGGAGACGCCTCCGCGAGCCCGCCGGTGTACTTCAACCACGCGTACGTCGTGGTGACCGACCCGACCGACCAGGCCCTGCAGACGAACGCGTACCTCGCGTCGTTCGTCGACGTAGAGGTGCGGACCACCGTCCGGCCGGACTCGACCTACACCGGCACCTACCTGAACTTCGAGCATACCTACCTCGAGTTTTTCCCGACCTCCGCGTTCGACTCGGTGCTCGGCGAGAGCGGCATCGCGCTCGGCGACGAGCTCGAGGGCGGCCTGGCGGAGATCGGCGCGAAGTGGGGGGACGCGCTCGACGGCGAGGTGTCCGAGATCTACCCGATCGAGCGCGAGAACGCGGACGGCGAGACCGTGCCGTGGTTCGACCTCGTGTACCCGTACTGGGCCGACACCTACGCCGGCGCGTCGATCAACGTGTGGGCGATGGAGTACGTGCCGAACGCCGGCGAGACCGCCCCGCGGACCCGGCAGGTGGAGCGCGCCGTCCGGTACGCCCCGGAGAAGCCCGCCCGCGACGTGACCGACGTGCTGCTCGAGATCCCGCAGCCGGACCTCGACCTGATGCGGACCACGTTCTCGTCGCTCGGGTTCGCGGTCGAGGACCAGGGAGACGGGTTCCGCGCGGTGTCGCCGCTCGATCACGGCGTCGGGCGCGCGTACCACGTCCAGCTCGCCGGTGCGGATCGCGTCGGGCTCGTGGCGATCGCGCTGGCGATCGATCCGGCCACCCCGTCGCACGTCGAGCCGCTCGGCGACGGGTCGCTCGAGGTGGGCGTCGACGCCGCCGACCAGGCCACCCTGTGGTTCTACGGGGCGGACGAGGCCGATCGCGCGCTCCTGAACGACTGCCGGTAGGCGCGTCGCGGGGGAGGCGGCGGCGTGGCGCCCGGGTCGGCGATCCCGTAGGATGCGGAGATGCGCTGCCACCCGATCCCGACCTTCGCCCCCGCCCTCGCCGTCGCCCTCGCCCTCGCCGCCTGTCGCGCCGACCCGCCCACCAAGGACGACGGCTCCGCGGACGCGGACACCGACACCGACGCCGACAGTGACGCGGACACCGACACCGACACCGACGCCGACAGTGACACCGACGCGGACAGCGACAGCGACACCGACAGCGACGCGGACGTCGACACCGCGGTCCCCGATCCGTGCGCCGGCGCCGCGCTGTGCGAGCAGTTCGACGCGTACACCGAGACCGCCCTCGTCGACGGGCAGACGTTCGGCCCGTGGCGGGCGTCGGTCTCGTCGTCCGGCGCGACGATCGACCTCGACGGGACCCACACCGTGACCGGGGACCGCGCGCTGCACGTGACGATCGACGGCGGCGCGACGGCCGGCGGGCGGCTGTACGCGTCGGACGCCGTCCCGGTGCTCACCACCGCCCCGACCCACGTGTACGGGCGGCTCCGGATGTTCATCGCCGAGAACGGGACCAGCATCCACTGGACGTTCTTCGGGGTCGACGGGCCGGCCGAGCCGAGCGCCCCGCTGGCCGGCAACCCCGCGAGCTACATCCTGAGCTCGCTGCCGCGCGACGGGGCCAACACCTACAGCTTCGTCGACGGCCTGTCGGGCGGCCCGGCGTACCAGGACTGCTGGTTCCAGAGCGCCACCCCGATGCCCACCAACCAGTGGACCTGCGTGTCGTTCGAGCTCGACACCGTCGCGCGGCACCTCGAGATGGCGGTGGACGGCGGCCCGCCGATCGCGGTGGTCGACGACACCGGTCAGGGCTGCGTCTCCCCGACCCCCGGCGACGCGCTGTGGTACGGACCGCTGATCGACGAGCTGTTCGTCGGCGGGTGGAGCTTCCACCCGATGGACGCGCCGCTCGAGCTGTGGATCGACGACCTCGCGTTCGACACGGCCCCGATCGGCTGTCCGTGAATCGTGGGAGACGTGCTCGCGATCGTCAGCGCGCCGGTGTTTCGCAAGGCGCGTGACGCAGACCAGCGGCCGCTCCGTCTCCGGTCGTTGTACCCGACCGACCGGTACGTGTCCGCCAACAAGGTGCTCGCGAGCCGCCTGACCGGCGACCTGTACCTGGTGACGGTGACCGATGACCGCCTGTGGCTCGTCGCCGTGCTCCGCCGCCCGACCCACGACGGCGCGCAGTGGATCGCCGCGCCGAACACCCAGCCGATCGTCGACGTCACCGCCCTCGCGTCGTCGCTGACGTTCGAGTCCGGGACCGGGATCGCGGTCGACAAGCTGGCGAGCTCGCTCCAGACCCCGCGGGCCCTGACGGCGGGGGACGTGGCGCTGCTCCGCAAGGCGATCGACGCGGCGGCAGCGGACCGGGTCGCGCCGGCCGCGATCGACGCGGCGGTGGTGGCGATCACCGCCGCGATCCTCGGGATCGACGAGGCCGCGGTGCGGGCCGATCCGGGACCGTACGCCGCGATCCACTGGGACGACGGGTTCGTCGAGGGGACCCTCGACGCGATCGACTGGTCCACCCTGACGCTGAAGGACGAGGAGCCGGCGCAGGACCTGTTCGGCCGGTGCGACTTCGACCTCGGTCGGTCGCGGTTCCACGCCGAGCAGTTCGACCCGGAGGAGACGACGGATCGCGGCCTGAAGCAGCTGTTCGCCGACCAACCCGGCTGGCTGACCGGGGACCAGCTGCGGGCCCTGGTGGCGGACAAGCGCATCCGGCCGCGCGACCTCGACGTCTGGCAGGTCGACGGCCGGATCCGCGCCGGGACCACCCTGGTCGAGGCGATGACCGGGCTGCTGATGGTCGGGCGGTTCGAGACGGATCGGCTCGAGCCGTCGGAGTACAGCGAGACCCACCCCCGGTGGGCCCCGATGCTGGCCGCGATCGAGCCGCCGTCGCTCCGGGGGCACCTCGCCCAGTTCTTCCAGACCCAGGAAGCCGCGCGGTGCACCGGCGGGTACTTCGAGTCCGGGCACCCCGACGACGACGACGACGACAGCGACGACAGCGACGACAGCGACGACAGCGACGACAGCGACGACAGCGACGACAGCGACGACAGCGACGATGGGTACGAGACGGTCCTGTCGTGGTGGATCGGGGAAGGCCAGGGCGCGTGCCGCCTCGTCCGGGTGCTGACCGAGGTCGACCGGCCCGTCCCGCCGAAGCGGCCGGATCGTGCCTGATCCTGCGGACCTCACACCGTTGTGAGGCGGTCGTCGGATCGACGCTGGGTACACCTCTGGAGCGAACGGCCGAACGCGCCGCCGCCAGGAGGTTCCGATGCGTACGATGTTGGGTCTGTTGCTGGCGCTCGCCGCCACCGGTTGCGCCCAGGACGCGCTGCTCCCGCTGGTCGACGCCGATGGCGCGCTCGCCGGCACCTACGACCCCGCGACCGGGAAGCTGTCGATCCCGAGCGACGCCGACGCGGTCCGCGCCCAGGGCGAGGAGGTCGAGCTGGTCGACGGCGCCGGGGTGGTGGACTGGGTCCTCGCGCCCGGGGACGAGCTCGAGGTGGTGTCCCCCGACGGGACGAGCGAGACGGTCGAGATCGGCGACCCCGCGCTGATCGACGGGATGGACGACGAGGACGCCGGCTCCCGCTACGGCTCCTGCCTGCCCCGCAACTTCGCGTAGTCCCCGTCGAGGTCCTGGAGGTCCCGATGCTGTCGATCCTGCTCGCGGGCTGTTCGGCCCCGTTGCCGCCGCCCTGGACGTCCCCCTACGTGCACGCGACCGTGCCGTGGGTCCAGGACGCCACCGGCGCGTGGTTCCTGTTCGACACCGGGACCCCCCGGACCCAGGTTCGGACCTCGATCGGCGGCGACCCGCCGGGCGAGCGTCCGGTGCCCGGGTGGTCGGCGATCGCCCTCGCCCCGGACGAGGTGGTCGTGTCCGACGCGCTTCCGCCGCTGCTCCTCGCCGCAGAGGCCCGCGGCGACGTGTTCGGGCTCGGCGGGATCGTGGGGGTCGACCTGTTCGGCGGGGTGCCGACCTGGCTCGACCCGCGGGCCGAGCAGCTCGCGTTTCGTCGAGCCGCCCCCGTCGACGACGGTGGTGGCGCAGGCCGACGCCGAGGTCGCCGGCGGAGGCGAGACCTGCCTCGCCGACGGTCCGTGCGTCGAGTGGG
This sequence comes from Myxococcota bacterium, assembly GCA_040079715.1. Taxonomy (GTDB): domain Bacteria; phylum Myxococcota_A; class UBA796; order UBA796; genus JACKER01. The sequence continues at coordinate 11,037 of JBEBJW010000024.1, forward strand.
GGCCGTCGCGGCTGCTGATCGAGGTCGAGATCGACGGGACGCCGATCACGCTGGTGCTCGACACGGCGGCGGCGCTGGTGGTGCTCACCCCGTCCGCCCTCGCCGCCACCGGCGCGTCGTCCTCGACCTACCGGTTCACCGACATCGACCCTCAGCAGATCGGCTACGGCGAGGTCCGCGTCGGCTCGCTCGCGCTGCCGGACGTGTCGCTGATGCAGACCCCGGACGACGCGACGACCGAGGCCCTGACCGGTTGTCGCTCGAGGTCGGGCGGACGGTCGACGGGATGCTCGGCCAGGCGGTCCTCCACCGGTACGTGTCGGGGTTCGATCTGACCGCGGGGACGTTCGAGCTCCGGACGTACGACAGCGGGCCGTGGGACACGCCGGCCCACCGGATCCACCCCGGGGTGGTGCTCGCGGACGGCGACCCCGGCTGCTGGCGGATCGACGGGGTGATCGACGGCTCGCCCGCCGACCAGGCCGGACTCGCCCCGGAGCGTGCCTCCGCCAGGTCGCGGACGTCACCCCCGACGACCTCGACGCGGTCGACCTCGCGACGTGGATCGACGGCCGAGGCGACGGCGCGACGCTCGACTGGGTGTGGGACGGCGGCCAGGCGACGCTGCCGAGCCGGCGGTGGTAGGCGCGGCCCGGTCGATCCGCGGGCTACACCGACCGCGGGGCGAACGGGGGGGTACAGGGTCCGGATGACCGCGATCCCCCACACCGCTCGGCTCCGCGACGGCCACACCATCCCCCGGGTCGGCCTCGGCGTGTACCAGACCCCCCGCGGCGACGCGACCCGACTGGCGGTGAAGTCCGCGCTCGAGCTCGGGTACCGCCACATCGACACCGCGAAGATCTACGGGAACGAGGCCGACGTGGGCGCCGCGGTGCGCGACAGCGGGCTGCCGCGGTCCGAGGTGTTCGTCACCACCAAGCTGTTCAACCGCGATCAGGGCTACGACCGCGCTCGCAAGGCGTTCGACGCGTCGCTCACGAACCTCGGCCTCGCGTACGTCGACCTGTACCTGATCCACTGGCCGGTGCAGAACCTGCGCCTCGAGTCGTGGCGGGCGCTCGAGGCGATCCACGCCGACGGCCGGGCGCGCTCGATCGGCGTGAGCAACTTCCTCGTCCCGCACCTCGAGGAGCTGCTCGGGAGCTGCCGGACGCCGCCCGCGGTCGACCAGATCGAGCTGTCGCCGTTCCTCCAGCGGCGCGACACCACCGCCCTGTGCGCGGCGAACGGGATCGTGGTCGAGGCGTACAGCCCGCTGACCCGCGGCCAGAAGCTGGATCACCCGGTGCTGGTCGAGGTCGCCCGCGAGGTGGGGCGGACCGTGCCGCAGGTGCTGCTGCGGTGGGGCCTCCAGCACGACGCGGTGGTGCTGCCGAAGTCGGTCCGACCGGAGCGCCAGCGCGAGAACCTCGACCTGTTCGGGTTCGAGCTGACCCCGTCCCAGCTCGCGACGCTCGACGCGCTCGAGACCGGCCAGGCGACCGGGTGGGACCCGTCCAATCAGGCGTGAGGCCGGTCGCGCTCAGCGCCGGGCCTCGATCATCTTCCACCCGTTGCCGGACGGATCGCGGAACCCGGCGTCGACGCTACCGAACCTGGCGATCGGCTCCTGGGTGAACTCCACGCCGCGGGCGAGCATCCGGTCGTACGCCGCCCGCACGTCGTTCACCACCAGCACGAGCGGCGGCATCGCGCCCTTCGCCACGATCCCGCGCAGCGTCGCCGCCGTCGCCGCGTCGAGCACCGGCGACTCCGGCGCGAACAGCCCGAGCTGGAACGACGGCTGATCCGGATGCTGCACGGTCAGCCACCGATAGTCCCCGTTGCGGACGTCGGTGTGCGCGCGGAACCCGACCTTCTCCGTATAGAACGCGAGCGCTTCGTCCTGATCCCGCACATACAGACCGACCACCCCGACACCCTGGCTCATTCGGTCCCCCCTGGTTCCGGGTCCTCCGTACCGCCGGCCTCGAGCCGTCGCTTCTCCGAAACTGCGATCGTGAGATCCGGCCGCTGGGCGGCGTGGACGAAGCACGCCGGGACGCGCGCGAGGTCGTGCGGGGCGGCCCTGGCCCGCGCCCGCAGGTCGCCGGGTGGCTCGCCGGTCACGTCCCGGAACGTCCGCCCGAACGTCCCGAGGCTCCTCCACCCGGTTTGCAGCGCGATCTCGGTGATCGGCAAGTCGGTGTCGCGCAGCAGGGTGGTCGCGCGCTCGATCCGCCGGGTCAGCAGGTACCGGTGCGGCGGCACGCCGAACGCCTGCTTGAACGACCGGGCGAAGTGGGCCTCGGACACGCCGCTGACCTTCGCCAGTCGCCGCACCGGCCAGTCCTCGTGGGAGGCCGCGCCCATCCGGTCCTTCGCCCGCAACAGCCGACGGAGCAGCTCGGGGTCCTGGTTCGCGGGCGTCCGGCTCACCGGCGGGCGGTGACCAGGAACACGGGGTACGGCCGGCCGTCGCGGTGGACCACGGTCGCGGTGTCGAACACCACGTCGACGAACCCGGCGTCGGCGAGCGTCCGCCCGAGCGCCGCCCGATCGAACCCCGCGTGGAACACGCCCTCGGCCCCCGGCGGGTGGAACGTGCCGTCCTCGGCGTCCAGATCGGCCAGGGCGATCCACCCGCCCGGCCGGAGGTGGGCGTACAGCGCGCGGGCGAGCGCGGCGGTGTCCTCGACGTGGTGCATCGCCACCTGCAGCTCGAGCGGTCGGGCGAGCAGGTCCCGGCAGTGCACGGTGACCTTGCCGCGCAGCTCGTCCTTCGCGGCGAGCTGGTCGAGCATCGCGGCGGACACGTCGACCGCGTGGAGCTGCCCGACGAACGGGGCGAGCCCGCGCGCGATCAGGCCGGTCCCGGCGCCGAAGTCCATCACCACGAGGTCCGGCGTCAACGGCACCCGCGCCCGCATCGCCCGCACCACCCCGTCGGAGATCTGCAGCGGGACGGGGCGCTGGTCCCAGTCGGCGGCCTTGTCGCGGAACAGGTCGGGCATCGCACGCTCCTGCCCTCCCCTACCCCGGCGGGCGCCGTCGATCTCGGCGGCGTCGGTGGCGATGCCGGGGCACGGGTTTGCCGGGTTACCCTGCCCCATGTCCGACGTCCCGCTGACTTGGGCGTGGCCCGACCAGTTCGCCCTCGACGTCCACGAGGAGCGCAGCGTCGAGACCAGCGATCACCGCGGGGAGCGGGTCTACCGGTCGATCAACCGGTACCGGCTCGAGCGCGCCGGATCGCGGATCCGGATCGTCGACCACCACCGGCAGGTCGTCCAGCACGAACCGGTCGAGCCGGGCACGTTCGATCACCTGCGGGTGCTGCGGTTCGTCGAGGAGTGCGGGCCGTCGTTCGAGGTCGACGCCCGCGGCCAGGTCGGCGACCTCGCCCCGGACCTCGTGGCGGCGGTGCAGGCAGCGGTTCGGCCGCCTCCGATGATGGCCGCGATGTTCCCCGCGGCGGCCGGGGTCGCGTCCCGGTTGTCGACGCCGGGGATGGTGCGGACCGCCGCGGAGGCCCTGTGGAACACCATCGTCGGCGGGTTCGCCGGTGGGTCGGTGCCGGTCGAGGGCAGCGCCGGCTCCTGGCTGGACATCCCGGTCGCGGCGATCTGCGGCCACCCCCTCCCCCACCGGGTCGAGCTTCGGCTTCTGGAGCGGCGGGCCGACGGTCGGGTGCGGATCGGGTCCGAGGTCAGGCCGGAGCCGGACGCGATCGCCCGCGCGGCCGAGGCGGTCGCCGCACCGGGGCTCGGCGGGGTGCGGGTCGAGGGCCTCGACCAGGTCACCCGGACCGAGCTCGTGACGGACCCGGCGACCCTCGTCCCGAAGCGGGCCACGGTGGAGCGCCGATCGTCGATCCGCGTCCGCGGTCCGGGCGCGACGGAGGCCACCGCGGGCCGGTCGGTCGAGGTCCGGAGCTGGACGTTCACCCGGGTCGAGCCGCGGTCCAGGCCCGAGCGATCGAGCTCCCACCCGGGCCCTCCCCAGGCAGGCGCTCCGCTCCCCCCGACGCCGGTCCCGCAGGACCCCGCGGTCGGGCACGAGCTCGACCCCGAGGACCAGGCCCTGCTGGCGCTCCTCGCCAGCGACCGCCCCGACCCGGAGGTCCTCGATGCGGTGGCGCGCCGGTGGACGCCGCCGCTGCCTCCGGCGCTGGTGGCGGCGGTCCGAGCGCGGATCGCGCCGTGTCCGTGGGGGGACCAGGTGGGGGCCTGGATCCGCGCCCAGCCCGACCGCCAGGCGTGGATCGCCCTGTGCTGGCACGCCGTCGGGGCCGTCGGCAAGACCCGGCCCACCCGGACGTGGCACGCCGCGGGCGCGCCGTTGATCCGCGCGGTGGGGGTGGAGGCGCTGCGCGAGCGGGTCCGCACCTGGTGTGACGTCGTGCCGCGCGCCGAGAGCCACGGCGTCCACGCCGGCGGGGCGCTCGGCCCGACCAACGCCGAGCTGCTGCGCGGGCTCCTGCTGCTCGTGGCACCGCACGCGGACGAGGCCTGTGTTGCGGCGATGGAGCGCCTCGCGGTGGCCGCCTGGGACAAGGTGTCGATGGGACCGCGCGCTCCGCACCTCGGGGTGGGCGTCCTCGTCGCGCTGGCCTCCGCACCCGAGGCCCTCGCGTCGCCGGCGTTCCGTCGGCTCGATCCGCGGATCGCCTACGAGCGCGCCCGCCGCGAGATCGATCGCGCGCTGTCCTGACGCCGGATCCGCAACGGTCGATCCGCATCGCGGTTCACCCGGACCAGCGCGATGGCGGACCTCCACCTGCCGATCCGCGCCGGCACCGACATCGCGCTCGTCGGCGGGCTGATCCGGTACGTGATCGAGCACGAGCGGTACTTCCGCGACTACGTGGTCGCGTACACCAACGCGTCGACCCTGGTGAGCCCGGCGTTCCGGGACACGGACGACCTCGACGGGCTGTTCTCCGGCTACGCTCCCGTGGAGCGCAGGTACGACGCCGAGAGCTGGCAGTACGACGGGGTCGCGACCGACCCGACGCTGCAGCACGACCGGTGCGTGTTCCAGGTGCTGCGCCGCCACTTCTCGCGTACACCCCCGAGGCGGTCGAGCGGATCTGCGGGATCCCGCGTGACGGGTTCGAGCGCGTGGCGCGGCTGCTGTGCGACCACTCCGGCCGTGGCGCTGCCCGGCCGGGCGGGCGACGCGGGGCTGCTGGTCGCCACCTACACCGGCGCGCTGCTGTCGGACACGGCGGTGCCGCTGTGGAACCGCGCGCGGCGGACGCTCCCGTTCGAGTTCGCGGGCTCGTCGGCGAGCTCGGCCGGCGCGCTGCTGCTGC
>JBEBJW010000025.1:0-16235 GCA_040079715.1 Myxococcota bacterium
GGCTGCAACGCAGCGAGCACCGTTCGGTCGAACGCGACCGCGCCCTCCGCCCCCACGCGACCCCTCCTGCCTACGCGCCGTCGTCGACCCGGATCAGCCGACCGAACTGCGGGAACTCCTCCTGCAGGAGCCGCTCGATCCCCATCTGCATCGTGACGATCGACGACGGGCAGGTCTGGCACGCGCCGACCAACCGGACGTAGACGTCGTTCTGCTCCACCTTCACGAGCTCGAGATCGCCGCCGTCCGACTGGAGCGCCGGGCGGACCATGTCCTCGAACAGCGCCTCGACCTGGGCGCGGGTCAACAGCGGCGGACCGACCACGTCCACCCCGGACGCGACCGCAGAAGCCGCAGCCTCGACCGGCGCAGCCTCGACCGGCGCAGCCTCGACCGGCGCCACCTGGGCCCCGGACGCGACCGGACCGGACCCGACCGGGGCGGACCGCGCAGCCGGCGCCGCGACCTCGTCCGGACCGAGCCCGAACCGGTCGAGCACCCGGTCGACCCGGCGGCGGACCCCGCTGCGGACACGCCGGGCAACGCGGCGGAGAACGGATCGGGCGGTCGCCAACGCTCCCTCCAACCCGGGCCCCCTATCCTGCCGCGGGGTGCGGTGCGAGGGCCACCGCGTTACGGCGCCGCCCCGACGGAGTGGCGATGGGCAAGGTCGAACCGACCGTCCGCGTGGTGAGCGCCGAGATTCACCGCGACGGGCGATACCTGATCACCCAGCGCAGCGCGCGCGCGGTGTTGCCGCTGCTGTGGGAGTTCCCGGGCGGCCGGGTCCGGGACGAGGAGACCGACGCGCAGGCCCTGGTCCGCGCGGTCAAGCACCGGATCGGGGTCGACGTGACCGTCCGGGAGCGGGTCCTCGAGGTGCGCCACGCGTACCCCGAGTACACCGTGTTCCTCGCGGTGTACGCGTGCGAGATCGCCGCCGGCGAGCCGTTCGCCCACGCGGTGAACGCGCTCGCGTGGGTCGCGCCGGACGAGTTCGGCGACTACCCGTTCCCCGGCGCCGACCAGAAGACGGTCGACGCGCTGCTGAACGACGCGGCCGGCTGACGGTCCCGGTCAGCGCACAGTCCCGGCCGGCGCCGGCGTGGCGTCGATCTCGTCGGTGGACTGGAGGTCGAGGCCCGGCGGGAGCCGATCGCGGCTGTCGTACACGTACTTCGGGCGGCGCTCGAGCTCGCGGGCGATCCCGGCGAGCTGCTCGTCGAGGTACTGCGGGTGCTCGGTGAGCAGCGTCCGCATCGGGCCGGCGAGGTACTCGGCCACGTCGGGGATCGCCCGGTCGTAGTACCGCTGGAACACCGTGTACCGGAACAGCCGCCGGAGCCGGTTCAGGTCCTTCGGGCCGGTCGGCAGGGGGAACAGCTCGACCGTCGACTTCGTCTTCGCGCGGACCGCGAGCCGGTCGAGCACGAGCTGGAGGCTGGTCGCGAGGTGCTCGGGCGCGCAGTGGCTCGCGAAGTCGTCGTACAGCAGGCGCATCAGGGACCGCGCCTCGTCGATCGGCATCGACGCCTGGCGCTCGCGGCCCATCCGGCGGACCAGGATCATGAACGGCAGCGGGCGGTTGCCGGTGGCGCGGATCTGGTCCGGGTCGCGGAAGTCGGCCTGGAGGTACGGGAAGTGGCGCGGGTTGATCACGTCGAACCCGCCGCGGCCGTAGAACAGGATCCGCTGCCAGGAGATCCGGTCGTCCGGCGCGAAGTACTCCATCTCCGCTGTCAGATCGATCCGCATCCCGTAGGTCCGACCGGGCGCGTCGGGCTCGGGCAGCGTGATCAGCCCGCGGTCGCCGAGGTTCGCGAGGAACTCCACCGCGAGCTCGACCGGGGCGATCCGCAGCCAGTACGACAGCACCGTCCCGCGGGCCTCCGGCAGCATGTACAGGTGCGACAGGTACACCACGCACAAATCCGGCGCGTACGCCGGGTTCACCAGCACCGTCCCGTCGCGGACCCCGCACGGCCGGCCGGCGCGGTCCCGCGCGACGATCAGGAAGTACCGGAGGAACGACCCGGTCGCGGTCGGGACGTAGGGGTCGTCGCGGAGGAACTCGCGGATCGCGTCCTCGCGCTCCATCTCGCCGTGGGCCCCGAACGCCTCCCACAGCGCGCCGTACGCCTGGGGGAACGCCGGATCGTCGGGGTCGGTGATCTCCCACAGCTCGAACTGGCGCGTCTCCCGCTCGATCATCTCCACCACGTCGTGGTGGTAGAGATCCTTCATACACAACCGGACCCGTCGGCTCCGCAGCATCGGCGGATGGTACACCACCGGTCCCGAAGGGCACGGCCGTCGAGCCATCCCGAAGGGGATCTGGGCGCCTGCCCCTCCGGGGCACCGGGTGTCCTCCGGGTTCGCTGCGCTCCGTCCTCCTCCGTCGGACCGCCTCCGGCGCCTCCGGCCCCCCTGGCGCGGGTCGCCGCGTCGCACCGCGCGGACACGCATCCTCCGCGACCACGAGCGGCTCGCCGGGCGTCTCCCAGCGCCAGCAGCTAGCGCCAGGCCCCCGGGTCCTCGCCCCGGGCCCGCGCCTCCTCCGCCTCCCGCGCGAGCCGCCCGCGGTTCGCCTCCCACCACCCGTCGAACCCGGGCCCGTACACCGGCTCCTGGTCCAACGCCCACAGGTGGTGGATCGACAACCGATACCCGTCGAACCACGGCCCGAACGACCACACGTCGAGGTCGCCCCGGCAGTCGAGGACCTCCGCGAGCAGCTCCCGGGCCGGGCCCGTCCCGCTCGGATCGCACGGGGGACCCGGCTGGACCGTCTCCCACATCGACACCGGCTGCCCGACCGCCTCCGACACCGCAGAGATCCACCGGTCGATCCACACATCCGGACTCGCGCCGCCGGGGCCGTCCTGCGCAGCGCCGCCGAGCGTGATCACCGCGTCGAGCGCCGACTTCACCTCGACCAGCGACCCCTCGGGGTGGGGCCCCCCCACGAAGCCGTCGGGCCCGGGCTCGGCCGTCTGCACGACGACCGTCCGGCGCCCGAGCGTCCGGACCTCGAACCGCCCCGGGTAGGCCGACGCGGCGACCGCGGCGACCGCGGCCGTCGGATCGAGGGTCGACGGCAGGGCCACCGTGCCCGGCGCGCTGCGGCCCCCCCCGCCCGAGTACTCCACGCACAGGCGCGCCCAGGGCGACGGGCGCTGGCGGGTCGCGTCGATCCACCCGGCCAGCGGGTCGACCTCGGACCCGCGCGCCGACGGGACCAGGACCACGGCCAGGATCAGCGCCGACATCCGTCCCTCCCGCGCGAGGATCCCATGGATCGTCTCCGGTGGTACACCGTGGGGACGGAGCGCCGATGCCGACCGCGGACCTCGACGACAACACCTCGGTGTGGGCGGCCACCACCCCGGCGGTCGATCCCCTGCCGCCCCAGCAGGGAGACGAGCGCGCCGACGTGGTGATCGTCGGCGGCGGGTTCACCGGCCTGTCGACCGCGTGGCACCTGTCCCACCGGTTCCCGGACCGCCGGATCGTGGTGCTCGAGGCGCGGCGGGTCGGCAACGGGGCGTCCGGCCGGAACGGCGGGATGGCGCTGCACTGGATCAACGGCGTCGACGTGCACGACGCCGACCGGGCCCGCCGGCTGTACCAGGTCACCACCGACACCATCGGGTGGATCGCCGACGTGATCCGCGATCACGCGCCGGAGGTGCCGTTCCGGCGCGACGGGTGCCTCGAGCTGTACACCGACGCGCGCCGGGCCGAGGAGGCGCACCACAAGGCCGAGCTGCTCGGGTCGTGGGGGCTGCCGATCCGGTACGTCGCCGGGGCGGACCTGCCGATCCGCGCGGTCGGGGCGGTCGGCGGCGTGCTCGACCCCACCACCGGCCAGCTCCACGGCCTCGCGTTCCTGAACGGGATGCGCCGGGTGCTGGTCGCGCGGGGGGTGGCGATCCGCGAGCAGTCGCCGGTGGTCGCGATCGAGGCCGGCGCGACCCACCGGGTGGTCACCGCGGCCGGCGCGGTCACCGCCCCGTTCCTGGTCCTCGCGACCAACGGCTACACCCCGTGGCTCGGGTGGTTCAAGACCGGCGTGTTCCCGCTCCACAGCCACGTCGTCGCGACCGAGCCGCTCGCGCTCGACCGGTGGCGGGCGCTCGGCTGGGGCGACGCCGCCGGGTTCACCGACGACCTCGACCGGATCGCCTACGCGAGCCTGACCCCCGACGGGCGGCTCGTGTTCGGCGGCGGCGGCAACGGCGCGTACTCGTACTACTACGGCGGCCGGACCGCGCCCCCGCGCCCGCCCGAGGCCCAGTGGGCGTTCGTGCGGTCGGTGCTCGACCGGTACTTCCCCGACGCCGCAGACGTCCGGATCGACCACCGCTGGACCGGCACCCTCGGCCTGACGATGAGCCGGGTCTGCTCGATGGGCCTGACCGGCGCCCACCGGAACATCGGGTACGCCCTCGGCTATTCGGGCCACGGCGTGGTCCTCGCGAACCTCGCGGGACGGGTGCTGTGCGACCTGTATTCGGACGCGCCGGAGGGCTGGCGAGACCTGCCGTTCTTCGAGCGCCCGCTGTGGGGGATCCCGCCCGAACCGCTCCGGTGGGCCGGGTACCAGGTGTTCACCCGCCTGACCGGCCGATCCCCGCGCCGGTACGAGGCGGACCGGTGATACGAGGGCGGCGGAGGTCGCCCGATGCCGGTCCCGCTGCGCCCACACCCGTTTTTCTCCGTCGGATCCGTCGGGTCCCCGGCCGGCCCGGTGGTGCTGTGCATCCTCGACGGGGTGGGGATCGGCGCCGGCGGCCCGGACGACGCGGTCGCGACCGCCCGGACCCCGAACCTGCGGGGGCTGATGGACGCGTTCCCGTGGACGAAGCTCAAGGCGCACGGCACCGCCGTCGGGCTGCCGACCGACGACGACATGGGCAACAGCGAGGTCGGCCACAACGCGATGGGGTGCGGCCGGGTGTTCGAGCAGGGCGCCCGCCTGATCGACGCCGCGATCGCGTCCGGCGCGATCTGGAGCGGGCCGGTGTGGTCGGCGCTGACGGCTGGCGGCACGCTCCACCTGCTCGGGCTCGCGTCCGACGGCAACGTCCACTCGAACATGACCCACCTCGACGCGCTGATCGCCCGCGCCGCGGCAGACGGCGTGCGTCGGCTGCGGGTCCACGTCCTGACCGACGGCCGGGACGTCGGCGCCCGGACCGCGCTCCAGTTCGTCCGGCCGCTCGAGAACCGCCTGGCGCACCACCGGGCCGCGGGGCGGGACTACCGCGTCGGCAGCGGCGGCGGGCGGATGTGGATCACGATGGACCGGTACGAGGCCGACTGGGCGATGGTCGCGCGCGGGTGGGCCTGCCACGTCCACGCCGAGGGGCGCCGGTTCGGGTCGGCGGTCGAGGCGATCGAGACGATGTACGCCGAAGACCCCGCGGTGAACGACCAGTGGCTGAAGGCGTTCGTGGTGGTGGACGAGCACGGGCAGCCGTCCCCGATCGTCGACGGCGACGGCGTGCTGTTGTTCAACTTCCGCGGCGACCGGGCGATCGAGATCTCGCGGGCGTTCGAGGACGAGGCGTTCCCGTTCTTCGACCGCGGACGCCGCCCGAGGGTGACCTACGCCGGCCTGATGCAGTACGACGGCGACCTGAAGCTGCCGGCGCGGTACCTCGTCGAGCCGCCCGCGATCGACGACACGGTCGGGGAGTACCTCGCCCTCGCCGGCCGGCGGACGTTCGCGTGCAGCGAGACCCAGAAGTACGGGCACGTCACCTACTTCTTCAACGGCAACCGGTCCGGGTACATCGACCCGGCGCTCGAGACGTACCGGGAGATCCCGTCGGACACGCGGCCGTTCCACGAGCGGCCGTGGATGAAGGCCGCCGAGATCGCCGATGCCGCCGTCGAGGCGATCGGGTCCGGCCGGTACGATCACGTACGGTTGAATTTCGCGAACGGTGACATGGTGGGTCACACCGGCGTGCTCGAAGCCACCAGGATCGCGATCGAAGCCGTCGACGTTCAGGTCGGTCGGCTGTGGGATGCCGTCCGGTCCGCCGGCGGGATCCTCCTCGTCACCGCCGATCACGGCAACGCCGACGAGATGTGGATGCGCGACAAGAAGTCCGGGATCGTGGCCAACGATTCCAGCGGCGCCCCCCTGCCCCGGACCAGCCACACCCTGAACCCGGTCCCGTTCGTGCTGTGTGATCCGCGCCGATCGCTGACGCTGGCGCCGATCCCCAACCCGGGACTCGCGTCGGTCGGGACCACCGTGCTCGAGCTGTGCGGTCTTTCTCGGCCGGAAACCTACGTTCCCGGACTCGCGCTTCCCGGCTGAACCTCGTCGTGCAATACTCGCCCTCCGCCCGGAGAGCGCCACGATGTTCAACCTCGTCGCAGGACTCGCCCTGGTCGCGTGCCACACCGGCTCGGGGCCCGGCAACTCCGACTCACCGTCCGATGACAACGGTTCTACCGGCCCGAACGCGTGCGGGGCGCCGTGCTCCGCGATCCCGCCGACGGTCCGGTTCGCGCGCCTGACCCACGTTCAGTGGGAGAACAGCGTCCAGGACCTGCTCCATCTCCCGGGGCCGACCGGGCTGTCGGACGACTTCATCGGCGACACCCTGTCCGAAGGGTTCGAGAACGACGCCGAGAACCTCGTGGTCAGCCCCGAGCTGTGGCAGGACTACCAGCGGTCGGCCGAGACCCTCGCGGACCAGCTGATCGGCGACCTGTCGCTGTACGGCGTGGTGGTCCCGCAGGACCCGCGCGACGGGGGCGGCGGCGGCGGTGGCCCGGCGTACGACGAGACGGTCGAGGCGGAGTCCGGGTCGACTTCGGCGACGACCGGCCAGTCGGTCGGGTCGGCGTGGAACCTGTGGTCCGGTGGCGAGCTGTCGGCGTCGTTCGACCTGCCGGCGGCGGGCAAGTACCGGTTGACCGCCCGGGTGTGGGCCGATCAGGCGGGCCCGGACCTCGCCGAGGCCACCCTCGGGATCGACGGCAACGACGCGCTGACCACCGACGTGACCGCCACCTCGTCCGGCTCGGCCGAGGAGATCACGGTCGAGGTCGACGCGACCGCCGGGTCCCACGTCGTCCACGTCGGGTTCACCAACGACTTCTACGATCCCGACGCCGGCGAAGACCGCAACCTGTACGTCGACTGGCTCCAGGTCGAGTCGACGGCCGGGGGCATCGGGTCCGGCTCGGGCGACGACGCCGACCGGGACGCGTGGATCGCCGAGTTCGGGGCCAAGGCGCACCGCCGCCCGCTGACCGCCGACGAGCTCACCGCGTACACCGACCTGTTCGACCAGGGCCCCGAGCTCGTCGCGAGCGGCGACGACTTCGCCGACGGCGTGAAGCTCGTGGTCACCGCGATGCTCCAGTCGCCGTGGTTCCTGTACCGGGTCGAGGCGGTCGACACGCCGTCCGGCGGCCCGACGCCGCTCACCTCGTACGAGATCGCGAGCAAGCTGTCGTACGCGCTGTGGAACACGATGCCGGACGACGCGCTGTTCACGGCGGCAGCGGCGGACGAGCTCCAGACGGTCGACCAGATCCGGGCCCAGGCGGAGCGGCTGCTCGACAGCCCGCGGGCGCACGACACGATCGCCGACCTGACGCGCCAGTCGTTGTTCCTCGACAACTACGACAACCTGTACAAGGACCCTTCGCGGTACCCGGAGTTCACCGCGACCACCCCGGCGTCGATGAAGGCCGAGGCCCAGGCGTTCGTCGAGAACGTCGTGTTCGACGGGCAGGGCTCGATCCACGAGCTGTTCACCTCGCCGAACACGTTCGTGAACGCCGACCTCGCGCCGATCTACGGCCTTCCCGGCCAGTACGGTGACGATCTGCAGCCGGCGGCCCTCGATCCGGCGGAGCGCGCGGGCCTGCTGACCCTGTCCGGGTTCCTCGCGCTCGAGGCGGATCCGTACATCTCGAGCCCGATCCGGCGCGGGGTGTTCATCAACCTGCACGTGTGGTGCGTCGATCTGCCGCCGCCGCCGAACAACGTCCCGCCGCTCCCGCCGACGGACGGGGTGACCACCACCCGCGAGCTCGTGACCGCGCACACCGGCGAGGGCACCTGCGGCGAGGGCTGCCACTCGACCCTGATCAACCCGCCCGGGTTCGCGTTCGAGAACTACGACGCGCTCGGCCGGTACCGGACCGAGGAGTACAACCAGCCGATCGACGCGACCGGGACCTACCGGCTGTCGACCGGCGAGGCCGATTGGACCGACGCGATCTCGTTCTCCGAGCTCGTCGGCGACTCGGTCGAGACCCACCGGTGCTACTCGCAGCACCTGCTCGAGTACCTCCACGGCCGCCACGTGGCCGACGAGGACGACGCGCTGCTCGACTCGTTCGCCGAGCAGTCGCTGACCGAGGACCGGCCGATCCGCGAGCTGATCCTCGACACCGTCCTCGCAGACAGCTTCCGCATGCGCTCGCCGGAGGTGGAGTGATGATCGCCAAGACCCCTCGTCACGCGGCTCGCCTCGCAGTCCCCGGAGCGTCCACTGCGACCGGCGGCGGCCTCGCGGCCCCCTCCCGCCGGGCGGTGCTGCGCGGGATCGGCGGCGTCACCCTCGCCCTGCCGTTCCTCGAGTCGCTGGCCGGGCGGAGCGCAGGCGCTGCCGCGCCCGAGGTCCCGCACCCGGCGGTGTTCCTCCGCCAGGGCAACGGGGTCCAGCAGGCCGACAACGGCGAGCCGGACCGGTACTGGCCGCGGTCGCTCGGGGCGATCAGCACCCAGTCGCTGTCGAACGGCGACGCCGACCGCGCGGTGTCGGAGCTCGCGGCGTTCGCCGACAAGCTGCTGCTCGTGTCCGGCACGAGGTTCTACGACACGTCGGACGTGTTCTGCGGTCACTCGGGCGGCGGAAACCAGGTGCTGACCGCGGCCCAGGTGTCGACGAACCCGTCCGGCGCGGGCTCGCTGTCGATGGGCGAGTCGATCGACAACTACATCGCCCGCCACTTCTCGAACAACGGCGGCGAGCCGCTCACGCTGTACACCGGCCCCCGGTACGGGTACCTCGAGGAGGTCCTGTCGTACCGCGGCCCGATGGACCTCCGGTCGGCCGAGGACGACCCGTGGACGGCGTACCTGCGGATGGTCGGCGGCGACACCACCGACAACCTGCTGATCGGCCGGCGGAAGTCGGTGAACGATCTCGTGCGGGCGCAGATGACCACCCTGCTCGGTCGGACCGACCTCTCCGCCAGCGATCGGCAGCGGCTCGAGCTGCACTTCGACAGCATCCGCGACTTCGAGGTGCTGTCGTGCAACCTGTCCGGCGACGAAGAGCAGGCGATGCAGGACATGTCCGGGTTCGGCACCCGCGACGAGAACCGGATCGCCTGCGCGATGCTCCACTGCGACCTGATCGCGATCGCGTTCGCGTGTGACTTCGCGCGGTCGGCCACCCTCCAGATCGGCGACGGCAACGACGCCACCCAGTACACGGTCGGTGGGGTCCGGCTGCCGAGCTACCACCAGATCAGCCACCGGATCTACAGCGACGGGTCCGAGGGGGCGCCGATCGACGGCGCGATCGACATGCACCACGAGATCGACCGCCAGATGCTGCAGGTGTTCGCGCACCTGCTCGAGAAGCTCGACGGATACGGCATCCTCGACAACTCGCTCGCGGTGATGACCAACGATCTGGGCGCGGGCGTGTCCCACACCTACAACAACGTGCCGTGGGTGATCGCCGGCAAGGGCGACGGGCTGCTCAAGCAGGGCCAGTACGTCGACGCGCGGGTCGGGTACAACACCACGACCCACAACAAGCTGCTGAACACGTTGATCTCGGCGACCGGGCTGCGCAAGTCGAACGGCGACCTGGTCGACGACTTCGGCGACCCGAGCCTCGAGCAGGGAACGATCGACGCGATGATCGCGTAGGCGGCCGAATGTCGGCCGCCCCCACGCACGAGGCGCTCGCACCGGACACCGCCGCCGCCGCGGTCCCACCGCCCGCGGTGTCGACAGACAGGGCACCGGATTGGGTCCGGGACGCGATGCGCGCGACCTGGTCCGAGCTCCGCCACTGCGCGGCCACCGTGTACGCGGCCACCGTCCGGCCGCGGGTGTTCGCGCGGGGCTGGATGGACGGCACCGTGAACGCCGCCAATCCGCTGGCGCTGTACGCGTTCGCGCTCGCGGTCATCGTGCCGATCGACCGGCTCGGGCACACCCTGGCCCTGGGCAAGGGGGCCGATCCACCCCTGGTCTGGGAGCTCCTCGGGGACGTGGCCGGTCGGTTCAACCTGATGGTCCTGGGCGCGCTGTTTCACCTCTGCATCAAGGTGTTCGGGGGTCGCGGTTCGCTGCGGGCGACCGTCGGGATGCTCCTGCTGGTGTTGGGGGGGCCGTTGATGGTCTCCGAGGTGCTCGGCTGGACGCTCACCGCGATCTGGTGGGGGTGGACCGGCGCGTTCCCCGCGTTCCCGACCGCGCCGCCCCCAGCCGGGCTGAACCCGACGCCGGTGGGGGGGTGGTCCACGCAGTCGTGGATCGTGATGCTCAGCACCCTCCCGATGCCGGTGTACGTCGCCCTCACCATGGCAGAGGTCCACCGCCTGCGGTGGTGGAGGGTGCTGCTGGCGTTGGTCGGGATCCCGCTCGTCGTGACGGTGGTCTCGGCGCTGGTCACCGCGCTCGTCGTCGTGATCCGCGGCAGCTGACCCGCGCCGCGCGTGGGCGGGGCCTGGCCCGTCAGCACGGCTCAGCGGACGGCGGTGGCCCGGAGCTGCTCGACCAGCGCCACCGACTCGTCCACGCACGCCGCGTCCGCCGCGCAGGCCCGGTCGATCGTCGCCGCGACCGTCCCGTCGTCCGCCGACGCCGCGAACCGGACCGCGTCGCGGCGCATCGCGTCCCCGATGGGCGACGTCTGGCGATCGGCTGCCCCGAACGCCCCATCGATCGCCGTCGACACGTTCCCCGACCGGTACGCGGTCCACGCGGTCAGGTAGGCGGCGTAGCCGCCGAACGACGGATCGTCGCGGAGCCGGTCGAGCCACCGCGCGGCCTCCGCGTCGTCCCCCGCGTCGAACGCGACCTGCGCGAGCCCGAGGACGGCCTCGGCGGCCAGCACCCCGTCCGGCGCTTCGTCGAGCGCCTCGGTCCACTGAGCGACGGCCTCGTCCTCCCGCCCGAGGTGGACCAGGAGGTACCCGACGCGGACGTGGAGCTCGGCCGCCTCCGCGGTCGTCCCCGGACGCCGGTCGAGCCGGCGCTCCCCGATCACCACCATCCGGGCGTACAGCCGGTCCGACCGCCGGTGGTCGGTGGGCTCGGCCTCCTCACCGAACTCCCGCGCCCGAACCGCGTCGTGCCGGTCCGCCAGGCGGGCGAGCCGCGGCGTCGCCCACGGGTCGCTGATCGGCGCCATCGCGATCAGGTACCCCGAGGGCCGCATGGCGGGCGGATCCGCCGCAGCGGCCAACGAACCGAGTCCGAGCATCCACATCCCGACCTCCCGCGACGGTTCGACACCCGCCAACCGCCCCGGGTTCCCGTCAGGGTCCGGGTCGTCGCCGTCCCGACTCCCCCGGCGCGACGTCGCCCGTCAGTCCCGGACCAACGCGTACAGATCGGTCAGGAACTCGCCGTGACCGAGCAGCCGGTCCGCGTGGTAGTCGACCTTCCACACCTCGGTCAGGTCGTCGGTGACCTCGAAGATCACGGCCGCGTTGCCCACGACGTGGAGCGTGTTCCCGTTCGGCAGGCGCCGGGCGTCGCCGTTGTACAGCGCGTAGACACCCGCGTCGAAGCTCCACACCTCGACCAGCGCTCCGGCGGCGAGGTCGACCCGGTACTCGCGGGCGTGGGTCGTCGGACCCGGCACCTCGGTCGACAGGAGCAGCGTCCCCGCGTCGGTGTAGGAGACGCCGTGCTGGAGCTCGAACTGGGACGCCGGCGGGTCGAAGTCCAGCCCGCCGCTCACCCCACCCGCGTACCACGACAGGGAGCCCGTCGGGCGATCGATGGCGACCACCGTGTCGTAGTTCCAGAAGCTGTACAGGTAGCTGTCGCTCACCGGATCGTAGAACAGCCCGTTGTGCGAGCAGTCGTCCGGGATGTCGCGATCGTCCTCGCACGCCCACAACACGGTCGCGTCGGCCGCCCCGGGGGCGAGCTCGACCAGCGACTCGCCGGTGGAGCTGTGGGCGACCGACCCCCAGGCGAGGGTGCCGTCCGGACGCTCCACGAACGCGTGCAACAACCCGGGCGTCGGCGTCTCTCCGAGCTCCTCGTCGAGGGTCATCCGGAGCACCCGCGAGCCGTTGCCCCCGTCGAAGTCGGTCCACATCGTGTCGAGGTCGATCAGCAGCTCGGCCCCGGTGCTGCTCGAGACCTGGGCGAACAGGGTCCAGTCCGAGGCGCGGCGGGCCCACACCGTGCGACCCTGACGATCGAGGATCACGGTCCAGAACGCGGTGCCGTACCACCCGCCGGTGTCCTCGTCCACGCTGGTCAGGAGGTAGGCGCCGTCGGTGTACTGGCGGGACGGGTCCTCGAGCTCGAGCGTCGGGATCGGCAGCCCCGCGGGGACCGGGCCGGTCTCGAGCGTCCCCTCGCTCACCACCACGCCGCCGGTCAGCACGCGGTAGTCGACGGACGTGTCGTACGGGATCCCGAGCAGGATCTGCTCCCGGGATCCCGCGTCGCGGACGACCTCCGGGGTGGAGCGCCAGATGCCGGGATCGACGCTGTATTCGACCTTCACGGCCCCGGTCCCGTCCTGGGTCCAGCCGACGTAGGCCAGCGTCTCGAGGCTGTCGTGGAGCCGCCACGTCACGTCGGTGACGGTGATCGGCGGCAGCTGCCCGGTCTCACCGGTCCCGGTGAGATCCGTGTCGGCGTCGCTGTCGGCGTCTGCGTCCGCGTCCGCGTCCGCGTCGCTGTCGGCGTCCGCGTCGCTGTCGGCGTCCGCGTCAACGTCCACGTCGCTCTTGTCGGACGACGCGTCCCCGCCGCACCCGACCACGAACGTCGCGACGATCCACCTGCGCATCGGCCCTCCCGGCGCGGAATCTACCCGGCATCGGTGCGACTGGCTGCGGAATCCACCTGGCGTCCCGGGGACGCACCCGTTGACACCATCGACGGGCAGGCCCGATGGATCGCAGGCGAACCGTGGATGGTTCGCTGGAACCGGACCCGGACGCTCGGTTCCCAAGAATCCCAGCCCCGAGCGGTCGAGCGGGAATCAGTCGGGGCGATAGGCGTCGAGCAGCGGTTCGACGAACCCCAGCAGCCCGGCGTCGTAGTCGAACCGGGCCCGCACCTCCCCGCTCCGGTCGCGCTCCTCGAACACCCCCGGGACCGACCAGCCGATGGTGGTCCCCCCGTCGGGCAGACGGTGGACATCGCCGAGGATGAAGCTGTACAGCGGCGGCTCGGCCCGGTACGTCTCCACCAGGGCGCCGGTGTGCGCGTCCGGATCGAACGTGTACTCGAGGACCCGCGACTCGTCGCCGGGGGCGCCGTCGTTGTCGAACACCAACAGCCCACCGTCGATCTGCTCGAACTGGTGCTGGTGAACGAACAGCTCGCCGTCGACCGCGACGTCGCCGCCGGTCCCGCCGAACGCCCACGGACACGCCCCGGTCGCCCGGTCCACCCGCGCGATCGTGTGCAGGTTCCGCATCCCGACGAGGTACGCGTCGGCGACGGGGTCGTAGTCGAGCGCGTTCGTGTGGGTCCACCCGCGGGTCGGGTCGTCGCTCGGGTTCGCGACCGGGTCGAAGCAGTCCCAGGCGCTCCACCGGTCCACCGCGACGCCGGTCTCGGGGTCAACCTCGACGATCTTGTTCCCGAGCACGTCGTCGACCGTGTCGTACGCGAGCGCGCCGAGCCGACCGTCCGGGAGCACCACGAAGTCGTGCGCCAGGTCAGGCACCGCGATCACCCGGTCCTCCTCGCCGTCCCAGTTCACGTGGACCAGCACCGAGTCCGGGGACGGGCCGCCGTTCACCAGCACCGACGCGTACCACACCCCGTCCGGGACGGCGCGGGCGCGGAACACCGACAGCCCGCGCGTGTCGACGTGGTCCCACACGATCGACCCGGCGCGATCGAGGAGCACGATCCGCGCAGACGTCTCGCCGAGCAGCGCCGTGAGGTGGAGGCGGGTGGTCTCGCCGGTCGCCACGGCCACCGGCCGGTCCGGCAACGATCCGGTCCGGATCGTGCCGGCCTCGACGACCGTTCCGTCGGTCAGGATCTCCCACCCCACCTCGGTGTCCGGACCGACCCCGACCAGGGTGTGGTGATGGGCGGTGGACGACGGATCCGCGGGCGTCGTGAAGCCAGCGAACCGGACCTGGGCCGACACCGGCTCGGCCGTGGTCCAGTCGACGTGGATCACGGTCGGCATGGTGGGCGACACGGTGACCGTCAGGTCCTCCGGGGCCCCGGCTCCGTCCGAACACCCGGCGAGGACCGCGACCAGCACCCAGTCAGTAGGCATAGGTCCCGTCGGTCCAGTCGTACGTGAACGCCGAGGTGGCTTCGTCCCAGATCGCGTTGCTGCTGGCCGCCCAGGCTCCGCTCCGGTCGGTCTCGAGGACCGAGGAGTGACCGAAGTAGTCGCTGTCGTACCCGTAGCCGATCACCACCCCGTCGAGCTCCCCGGCGGACGCGGCGGTCACCCCGAGCACCGGGAGGCAGCCTCCCTCGTCGATGGTGATCACCGATTCGGACGTCACGACATCGTACGCCCAGTCGCACCCGGCACAGTCGGTCCGCTCTGCGGTGGACCGGATCCGGACCGTCGCGGAGCACACCACGGCGCCGTCGCCGTTCTGGCCGTCGCGGAGCTCGATCGTCTCGGTGCCGTCGTACCCGGCCTCGGTGGACACGCTCGCCGCCCCCAGCCGGTGCAGCACGCCGAGCCGGTCCGGGGTGGTGACGACGGTGCCGGTGTCCGTGTCCGGGTCCTCGACGGTGCCCGTGTCCGTGTCACCCGGATCGGTGGTGCCGGTGTCGGTGGCCGTGTCCACCGGTGGCGCCTCTCCAGAACACGCTGCCAACCACAAGAGCCATTTGGTCACGTGTCCTCCGGTGGTCCTCCTAACACGTCGCGACGGCCAGTCGCCGACGCGGTCAGGGCAGTCCCCCGCCGCTCGCGATCCGGGTCAACACGCTCCGGGCCGTCGCCGACAGCCCGTGCGGGTTCGCCGCCGCCTCGAGCCGCCGCTGGACCACCGCCCGGTCGAACGCCGCCTGGCGGCCCGCGTCGTCGAGGTCGTGCCACGCCGGGTGGCTCCGGACCTCCCCCCGCCCCGACCGCTCGCGCCACGCGCCGGCCACCTGCTCGATCCGGAGCTCGTCCCGCTCTTCCTCGGTCACGCGACCTCCAGCACGACGCCGGCCCGGCGCAGGCACGCGAGCAGCAGGGTCCGCGCCCGGCCGACGTTCTTCAGGAAGGTGTTCAGCTTCATCCCCGCGGCCTCCGCCAGCGCCTCGTCCGACCCGCCGGCGAGGCGCGCGTCGAACGCGGTCCGCGGTTGGGCCGGCAGCGCGTCGCGGCAGGTCGCGATCGCGGTCCTGAGCAGCGGGTCCGGCTCGATCGCGGCGTCGAGCCGCTCGAGCGCCGCGGCGTCGACCGGGGTCGCCCGGGTCCGCCGGAGCTCGTCGATCGCCGCGTTCCGCGCCACCCGGACCGCCAGCCGGAGCAGCGCGTTCGGCCGCCCGTCCGGCGTGAACCGGCCCGCGACCTGCCACACCCGCAGCAGCGCCTCCTGGAGCACCGCCTCGACGTCCACCGCCGTCGCGAACGACCGGAGGCCGAGGCGGAGGGGCTCCTCCGCCCCCGCGAGCCACCGGGCGAACGCCGTCGGGTCCCCGGCGGCGATCGCCGGCAGGT
This sequence comes from Myxococcota bacterium, assembly GCA_040079715.1. Lineage (GTDB taxonomy): Bacteria > Myxococcota_A > UBA796 > UBA796 > JACKER01. The sequence continues at coordinate 15,900 of JBEBJW010000025.1, forward strand.
GGACGTCGAGGTCCATCAGCGGACCGCCAGCCGCAGGGCGCCGACGGTGATCGCGACCGGCGCGGGCCCGGTCCAGCCGATCACCAGCCGCGCGACGGTGCCCGCGGTCAGGCGCCCGGCCCGGGTCGTCCCGAACACGGGTGCAGTCCGGACCACGACGCCGTCGGCGTCTTCGATCGCGGCCGGCTCGGGGACCCAGTCGACGTCACGGTCGAGCTCCACCTCCACCACCAGCCGCCCGTCCCCGAGCGACACGACCCGCGCCGCGGGAGGAGGCCGAGGACCAGGCGAACGCCGGGCCCCGGCGGATCGCGGGGATCGTCCTCGCGGCGCGGG
>JBEBJW010000026.1:0-16153 GCA_040079715.1 Myxococcota bacterium
CGGTCGCCAATGTACTCAAGGCGCTGGGGGGCAGCCGATGACCGGGACCGAACTCGTCGGGGTTTCCGAGCTTGAAGGCGTCCTGCGACGGGCGCTGGACCACGTACGTCGGCGACCGCTGGACCACGGTGACCGCGGCGCCGGCCTTCGCCAGCTCGGGCGCGAGCGTCACCGCGGTGGCCCCGCTGCCGATCAGCACCACCCGCTTGCCGGCCACCTCGAGGTCCTGCGGCCAGTGCTGCGGGTGGACCACCCGGCCGCCGAACGACGCGAGGCCGGGGATGTCCGGGGTGTGCCCGCGGTCGTACCGGAAATACCCGGCGCACACCCACAGGAACCAGCACCGGAGGGTCTCGGTCTCCCCCGTCGACCGGCGGGTGGTCACCGTCCACCGGCCGTCCACCGACGACCAGGCGACCGACTCGACCCGGCGGTCGTACCGGATGTGGTCGGCGATCCCGGTCTCGCGCGCGGTCTCGTCGAGGTACGCGAGGATCGACGGGCCGTCGGCGATCGCCTTCGGGTCCCGCCACGGGCGGAACGAGTACCCGAGCGTGTACATGTCCGAGTCGGACCGGATCCCGGGGTACCGGAACAGGTCCCAGGTGCCGCCGAGCCGGTCACGGGCCTCGACGATCGTGTACCGGAGCTCGGGGCACGCGGCACCGAGCGCGTGGGCGGCGCAGATCCCGGAGATCCCGGCCCCGACGATCAGCACGTCGACCTCGACCACCGTCCCTCCCCTCGACCCACGTCACACCGCGGGGGCGCGACCGCCAGCGAACGCGACCGGCGTCGGCCCCGTCGCTGGATTGCAGCGTTCCGATGGGTTCAGTACAGCGCGAGCGCCCCGGTGATCCGGTCGACTGCCTCGGCGAGATCCGGCCCGACGGCGACCGCGGTGAGGGTCGGCACGCCGGCGAACTCGGTGTGACCGGCGTCGCGGATCAGGTGGCTCCGGAGCCCGGCGGCGACCGCGGCGCGGTGGACCTCGACCAGCTCGGCCTCGCCCGGCACCTGGACCGTGATCTTCCGCCCGCCGGAGGTGAGCCACCGGACCGCGACCGGATCGAGCGCGACGGTGGCGACCCCCACCTCGCCCGCGCCGACGGCGCCCCCGTTCAGACCGGCGAGCGCCGCGCCCGCGAGCCAGGCGATCGACGCGTGGGCGCCCTGGGCGATCTCCTTGCCCCGGCGCATCTTCAGGTCGCGCCGGATCACGATCACCTGCTTGACCTCCATCGGGCCCTCCGCCCGCGACGTACCCCGGTGCCACGTTCGCTACCCCGTTCCGACGCCTGGTGGAGCGCCCACCGGGCCACGGCCGAGGTGATCACCGCGGGGTGCGGCCCGACGCCGCGTTGATGCGCCCGTGTCCGGTCGGGACAGGACCCGTCGGGTGGGGTTCGGCACTCTGCTCCAGCGGAGGGCTGCCCGCGTCGAGGAGATCGCTGCTGTGCTGGAGCGGAGGGCTGCCCGCGTCGAGGAGATCGCTACTCTTCTCCAGCGGAAGGCGACCCGCGTCGAGGAGATCGCTACTCTTCTCCAGCGGAGGGCGACCCGCGTCGAGGAGATCGCCTCTGTGCTGGAGCGAAGGACTGCCCGCGTCGAGGAGATCGCCACTCCGCTGCGGACGAACCCCTTCCGCGCCGAGGAGATCGCCGCTCCACGCCCCGCCCGGTCCGTTCGACCCGGCCACACCCGCGATCGGGTGCAGCTCCTGGCGCCGAACGGTACGGAAGACCGTTCGACTCGGACACGTCCCGGAACTTCGCACATCCCGATCGCCGCGCGACAGATCGGACCGGGTGGCGACAACCCCCTCCGAGTGACCCCGGAGTGCCCATGAACCGACGCGATCTGCTCCGCGGAGGCGCGCTGTCCCTGCTCGCGGCTCCGTTTCTCCGCCTGCTCGAGCGGCCGGCCCGCGCGGCCGAGCTCGGGTTCGCGAACCGCCTGCTGGTGATCCACTCGCCGAACGGCACGATCCCGGCCCACTGGACCCCGTCCGGGACCGGCGCGTCGTATTCGTTCCCGACGGGCTCGATCCTCGAGCCGCTGCGGGGGCTCGAGCCGGACCTGCTGGTGCTGACCGGGATGGACTTCAACACCGGCGACAACCACGAGGGCGGGATGCGGTCGATGCTGACCGCCGGCGGCCCGACGAGCATCGATCAGATCGTCGCCGACCAGATCGGCCTCGGCACGCGGTTCAAGTCGCTCGAGCTGTCGGCGCTGACCTCGGCGTGGGGCGGCGGCACCCAGACCCGGATGGTGTACCGCGACGACGCGTACGTCACCCCGGACGACGACCCGCTCAACGCCTGGCAGCGCCTGTTCGGCGACCTCGGCGACGACGTGAAGCTCGCCCGCCGGACCTCGGTGCTCGATCTGGTGACCGAGGAGGTCGCCACCCTCCAGAGCCGCCTCGGCGCCGCCGAGCGCGCCCGGCTCGATCTGCACCTCGAGGCGCTCCGGTCGGTCGAGCGGAGCCTCGCCGGCGGCGGGACCTGCGACAGCCCGATCGCCCCCGCGGTCAGCGCCCCCCAGGACAACGACAACTTCCCGGACGTGGTGAAGGCCCAGCTCGACCTCGCGGTCCAGGCCCTCGCGTGCGGCGCCACCAACGTCTGCTCGGTCCAGCTCTCGCACACCGTCAGCCCGGTCGTGTTCACCTGGCTCGGCCAGACCGACAGCCACCACGGCCTGTCGCACGCCGACGACGGGAACACCGCCGGGGTCGACGGGTTCGTCGCGTGCGAGCGGTGGTTCGCCGAGCAGGTCCGGTACCTGCTCGACCAGCTGATCGCGCTGCCGGACCCGGCGACCGGCGCCCCCTTGCTCGACGGGACGGTCGTGCTGTGGGCGAAGGAGATGGGCGACAGCCGCGCCCACGTGTGCCGCGGGGTCCCGTGGGTGCTCGCGGGGAGCGGCAACGGGTTCTTCTCGCCGGGGCGGGCGCTCGACCTCGCCGGGGGGACCCACGACGGCGTGCTGACCTCGATCGCGAACGCGTTCGGGGTGGACATCGAGGCGTTCGGGATCGGCACCGCCGGCCCGGTGGGGGTGCTCCGATGATCGCGATCCTGGCGCTGCAGGCCTCGGTGGTCGGGTGCGGCGGGCTGGCGGTGAACGGCGACCCGGACACCCTGCCGCCGCCGGGCGGGAGCCTGTGCCCGCCGGACGTCGCGGTGTTCACCGCCGAGGTGTGGGATCCCGTGCTGTCGCGCGACTGCGTCGTGTGCCACGGCCCGGGCGGGGCCGGCGCGGGCTCGGCGTTCCGGCTCGACCCGGACGACCTCGAGGCGTCGATGGCGGGGACGTTCGCGGTCGCCGACCGGCTGCTCGACAAGCCGACCGCGCGGGTGGCGCACGGGGGCGGTGCGGTGATCGCCGAGGGCTCGGCCGCGTACGACGCCCTCGCGTTCTGGGTCGGGTGGATCGGTGGGACCTGCACGGTGCCCGAGCCCGTCGCGTGCGACGACCAGGAGGTCCCGCGGATGCTCCGCCGGCTGACCCACGACGAGTACGCGCGCACGGTGCACGATCTCGTCGGCGTCGACGTCGACCCCGCGTCGTTCGCGTCGGACCCGGTGGTCGACGGGTTCCGCAACGACGCGGCCGCGCTGGTGGTGACCGACTTGCTGGCCGACCAGTACCGGTCGACGGCGGAGGCGGTGTCGGACGAGGTCGACGTGGCGTCGCTGGTCCCGTGCGAGGTCGCGACCGGCGACGCGACCTGCGCCGCGGCGTTCGTCGAGTCGTTCGGGTACCGCGCGTTCCGGCGCCCGCTGACCCAGGACGACCTCGATCGGTACGTCGGGCTGTGGGCGACGATCGCGGTCGAGGACGGGTTCGAGGGCGGCGTGCGGTGGGTGGTGGCGGCGATGCTCCAGTCCCCGCACCTGCTGTACCGGTCGGAGCTCGGGGTCCAGGGAGACCCGGGCGCGTTCACCCTCACCGGGTGGGAGGTCGCGACGGCGCTGTCGTACACGCTGTACGGCACCACCCCCGACGCGGCGCTGCTCCAGCACGCGGCGGACGGCGACCTCGACACCCCCGAGGGCGTGGCGGCAGTGGCCGGCACGATGCTGGCGGACCCGCGGACCCTCGGCGCGGCGGCGGACCTGGTCGAGGTGTGGTTCGATCTCGGCCAGCTCGACACCGTGTCGCGCGACGGGCTGACCCCCGAGCTGCGCGACGCGATGCGGCAGGAGACGCGCGACGTGGTCGAGGACGTGGCCGCGGCCGGCGGGTCGCTCGCCGACCTGATGACCACCCGGTACACGATCGTGTCGCCGCTGCTCGCGACCCACTACGGGCTCCCGGGCTCCGGCCGGGTCGACCTCGACGGCGAGACCTACGGCGGCCTGTTGACCCACGGGAGCGTCCTCACCACCCACGGCAAGCCGAGCGGCTCCGGGCCGATCCAGCGCGGGGTGACGGTGCGCGAGCGGCTGTTGTGCGAGGATCTGCCGCCGCCGCCGTCGAACCTCGACACCTCGCCGCCCGAGGTCGACCCGACCCTGTCGACGCGCGAGCGGTACGAGCAGCACTCCGCCGACCCCGCGTGCGCCGGCTGCCACGACAAGATCGACCCGATCGGGTTCGGGTTCGAGCGGTACGATCAGCTCGGCCGGTGGCGCGAAGACGACGGGGGGCACCCGATCGACGACCGGGGCGCGATCGACGACGTGGCGTTCGCCGGTCCGTTCGATCTGGCCGAGGTCCTGCTCGACGACCCGCGGTTCCGGACCTGCTTCGGCGCGACCTGGCGCCGGCACGCGACCGGGATCGCCTCGTGCAGCGACGATCCGGGCGCGTCGGTCGGGCTGCTCGAGCCGCTGGCCGCGGTGACCGCGAGCGCCGGGTTCCGGCTCCGCGCGGGAGGCCCGGACGAGCTCGACACGCTGGCCGCCGGGGTCCGGATCGAGCCCGGGCCGGTCGAGGACCCGGAGGTCCCGCCGGGCGAGCTGACCCTCGCGCTCGACGTGGTGGACGACTGGGGTGCGGGGTACTGCGCCGACGGCACCGTCACCAACGGCGCGCCCGACCCGGTGGTGTGGCAGGTCCGCTCGCCGGTCGACGGCACGATCACGAACATCTGGAACGCGACCGTCGCGGTCGACGGGTCCGAGTTCGTGTTCGACGGGGTGGACTGGAACCGCGAGCTCCAGCCCGGCGGGGTCGCCACGTTCGGGTTCTGCGCGACGCGCTGACCGGTCGGTCCGCCGGGTGCAGATGCCCGTCCCGGCGCTGGGGTCCGCCCGTTCGACCGGCGCGAGGATCGGACGCCACCGATCGTCGCGCGGCAGCACGAGGCGGCCCCCGGATGCTCGGGACGTACGGCCGTGCATGCCGCCGGAGCCTCCCTCCCCCGATGGCTGGCCCGGAGCCGCGCCTCCTGCGGCTCGCCGGAGCCCCCGCGGCCAAGATGCGCGGCGCATCCACCTCAGCCGATTCGGCACCGGGCGCTTCGCTCCTCCGGAGGTCGCGAGTTCGGGCGCCCGCGGCATCCATCCACCGTCCCACCGCGGCGATCCCCTCCCACGGACAGGGCGCCCGCGGCATCCATCCACCGTCCCGCGATCCTCTCCAGGGTCCTGACCGGACGTCACCGCGTCCAGGCGCCCGAGCGGCCCCCCGACTTCTCGACCAGCCGGATCGGGCCGAGCACGATCCCGCGGTCGATCGCCTTCAGCATGTCGTACACGGTGAGGAGCGCGGCCGACACCGCGGCGAGCGCCTCCATCTCGACCCCGGTGCGCCAGGTGGCGGTGACGGTGGCCCGGACGTGGACCTGCGACGCGGCCGGGTCGACCGACAGGGTGACCGCCACCGCGTCGAGCGGGATCGGGTGACACAGCGGCACGAGGTCCGACGCCCGCTTCGCGCCCTGGATCCCGGCGAGCTGCGCGGTCCCGAGCACGTCGCCCTTCGCAGCGGCGCCGGCGGTCAGCACCGCGAGCGAGGACTCGCCGAGGGTGGCGGTGCCCTCGGCGACCGCGACCCGGCGGGTGATCGGCTTGTCGCCGACGTCGACCATCCGCGCGTTGCCTTCGTCGTCGACGTGGGTGAGCTTCGTCATCCCCACCACCTATCGAGCGTGCCGATGCCCGTCCCGACCGTCCGCCTCCGCAACCACCGCGACGCCCGGGTCAAGGGCGGCCACCCGTGGGTGTTCAGCAACGAGATCGCCGACGACGTGGCGACGCTCCCGGCCGGCGGGGTGGTCGACGTGGTGGACCCGAAGGGCGCGTTCGTCGGGCGGGGCACCGCGAACCCGCGGTCGCTGATCGCGGTCCGCCTGTGGTCCCGGTCCCGCGAGGACCTCGACGGCCCCGACTGGTTCGCCGCCCGCCTGACCGCCGCCGTCGCCCGCCGCGCCGCCGCGCTGCCCGGCCGCACCGCGTACCGGCTGGTCCACGGCGAGGCCGACGGGGTCCCCGGGCTGGTGATCGACCGGTACCACGACGTGGTGGTGGTCCAGATCGGCGCGCTCGGGGTCGAGCTCCGCAAGGACGCGCTCCACCAGGCCCTGCGCGACGTGCTGAGTCCCCGGGCGATCGTCCTGCGGAGCGAGGGACCGGCCCGCGGCCTCGAGGGCCTCGACGACGAGCGGCGGGTGTGGTCCGGCGACCTGACCGGCCCGGTCGAGATCGACGAGAACGGCGTCCGGTTCCGGGTCGACGTGCTCGACGGCCAGAAGACCGGCCACTTCTTCGACCAGTCGGAGAACCGCCGGTTCATGGGCGAGCGGTGCGCCGGCGCGACCGTGCTCGACGTGTACGCGAACAGCGGCGGGTGGGCGCTGTACGCGATGCGCGGCGGGGCCCGGTCCGCCACCGCGGTCGACCGGTCCGCCGGCTGCGTCGACGCGATCCGCGCCAACGCCGGGCTGAACGGCGTCGCGGTCGAGGCGGTCCAGGACGACGGCCAGGCGTACCTCCAGCGCCTGGTCGACGCCGGGGCCCGGTTCGACGCCGTGGTGCTCGACCCGCCGGCGTTCGCGAAGAACCGGAAGGCCGCCGGCGCCGCGCTCCGCGGGTACCGGAAGATCAACGCGCTCGGCGCCGCCCTGGTCCGCCCCGGCGGCTGGCTGTTCACCAGCTCGTGCAGCTGGCACGTCGACGAGGAGCGGTTCGTCGACGCGGTGGCGTCCGGAGCGCGCGACGCCGGCAAGCAGCTCCGGATCGTGCGGCGCGGCGAGCAGGCCCCGGACCACCCGGTGTTGCCGGAGGTGCCCGAGACCCGGTACCTGAAGAGCCTGGCCGCGCTGGTGGAGGACCGATGAGCCGTCGTTCGGTGCAGACCGGAGCCCCGTGGGAGTCGATCGCCGGCTACGCGCGGGCGGTGCGGGTCGGGGACGTGATCCACGTGTCGGGGACCACCGCCCAGGGGCCGGACGGCCTCGTCGGGCGGGGCGACCCGGCCGCGCAGACCCGACGGATCCTCGAGATCGTCGACGACGCGCTCCGGCAGCTCGGAAGCGGGCTGCACCACGTGGTGCGGACCCGGATGTACGTGACCGACATCCGCCAGTGGGAGGCGATCGCCCGGGTCCACGGGGAGGTGTTCGCGGCGATCCGGCCGGCGACGGCGATGGTCGAGGTCAGCAAGCTGATCGACCCCGAGATGCTGGTCGAGATCGAGGCCGAGGCGATCGTGCCGCCGGAGCCGTCGTGACCACCCGGCGGGAGCTGGTCGCCGGGCTGTGCGCGGTCGCGGCGTGCGCCGGGCCGGAGCCGATCGGGCGGGACTCGGGGATCGACCCGGCGGACCTCGAGGTGGCGCTCCCGTTCGCCGACTACCCGGCCCTGCGCGAGGTGGACGGCACCGCGAGCGTCCGGACGGTCCGCGGGACCGTGTTGGTGGTCCGGACGGCGGTCGACGCGGCGGCGGCGCTGTCGGCGACCTGCACCCACCTCGGGTGCGTGGTGTCGTGGCGCGCGCGGACCGAGACGATGTACTGCCCGTGCCACGGGTCCGAGTTCGGCCCGGACGGTCAGGTCGAGGTGGGACCGGCCACGCTGCCGCTCGACCGGTACGAGGCGACGATCGGCGACGACGGGATCACCGTCCGGTTGACCTGACCCCACGAAGGGCCGCCGGGGGGGTGAACCGGAGCGGAGCGGTCGCCGACCGGTCGATCGCGTCGGCCCAGTACCGGTGCCCGAGCCGCACGAACGCCGCCTCGACCCACCGGCTCCGGGCCCGGACCCGGTCGACCGGGCCGCACACCAGCGACGCCGCGCGGACCGCGTGCCGGTACGGGGTGCGGGCGAGCTGCAGCCCGTCGGCGAGGTCGTCGCCGAGGAGGGCCCGACAGAACCCCTCCGCCAGCGCCGCGCCGCCGGGCCACCGGTTCGCGTCCGGCGCCTCGAGGATCCCGCGCACCAGCCGCCGGCTGTCGTCGTCCGGCGGCTCCTGGGTCAACCGGATCAGCGCGATCAGCCGGTGCGCCTCGGCCTCGGTCACCGGCAGGATCGACGGCTCGGTCCCGAGCAGGGTCGACGCCCACCGCCACAGGTGCATCCAGTCGCCGCCCTCGTCGTCGGTCACGACCAGCCCGAACCGGCGCAGCCCGTCGACGAACACCGCCGAGAACAGCATCGACGTGGCGACCATGTCGTGCTGGTTGATCGGCGCGCCCCACGCGTCGGCGTCCCACCCGCCCGACCGGCGGATCAGCCACCGGACCTTCGCGTGCATCAGCCGGACCCGCGCGCACAGGGCGAACCCCGCCCCGTCGCGCTCGAGGCCGCCGGGCTCGCACACCGCGGCGACGAACCGGCCGGTCTCGGCGAGCCGCTGCCCTTGCGCCGGCCCCCCGAGGCGCCCGGTCATCACCAGCGGCTTGTTCCCGGCGGGCGAGCAGTACCCGGCGACGAGCGACCGCGCGCCGAGCACGATCGGACCGACAGCCCCGGACCGGAACAGGATCGGACCGGCCCGCGTCGCCCGGTCGCGGTCGACCCACAGCGGCACCGCGTCGAGCGCAGCGAACAGGTCGCGCAGCGGGCCCGGCGCCCCGGGGACCGCGTCGATCCCGTCGCGGAGCGCCGGGTCGAGCAGGTGCCACCCGTCGGCCTCGAGCGCCTCGACCGCCGCGTCGGCCAGCGGATCGGCTTGCCAGAACCACGGCGCGAACCGGTCGATCAGGTCGCCGTACTGCCGTCTCGCGTCGTCGATGCGGAACACCCGGTGCGGAATGCGCGTCGCCATGCCAGGATCTTAGTCTCCGCAGACCGCGGACGGATAAGCCTACGTTCGAGATGGCGTTCATCCCCTGGCTGGCGTTGGCGTGGAGCGGCGGGGCGATCCCGGGGTGGGCGGCACCGGATCCTCCGCTCGACCGCTCGGCCGTGGCCGGGACGACCGCAGCGGAGCCAGGGGCCACCGCGGCAGGGGCCGTCCCGGCGGAGCCGTACGCCACCGCGGTCCGCCTGGTCGAGCGGCTGTTCCTCGAGCCGAAGCGCGCCGACGCGGTCCGGATGCTGACCGCCGCCGCGCGTGACCTCGAGACCGAGCTCGACTGGCTGGTGGTCCGGTCGGACGATCGCGGCGTCGAGCTGCTCCACGGCGACGGCGCGACGATCGGGCGGGTCGACGTCCGGTCGCTCGACGACCTGCCGGCGTCGCTGGCGCGGCTCGAGGCGCTGGTGGTCGCGTCCGGGTACGAGACCGGCCGGGTCGACGTGCAGCTCGTGACCCTCGCCGGGATGTGCGACGCGCTGGACCGGTACTCGCGGATCCTCGCCGACGAGCGGCTCGATCGGTTCAACGTGCGGCTGTCCGGCACGCTGGTCGGGATCGGCGCGGTGTTCGAGTGGCAGGGCGACCGGATGGTGGTGTCGGAGCTCGCTCCGCGCGGCCCGGCCGAGCTCGGCGGGCTGGCGGTCGGCGACGAGATCGTCCGGATCGACGGGCGGTCGACCGTGTCGATGCCGGTGTCGGAGGCGAGCCGACGGATCAGCGGCGAAGAGGGCACCCAGGTCTCGGTCACCGTCCACCGGGCGGGCCGCGAGCTGTCGATGGGGCTCACCCGGGCCGAGATCGTGGTCCCGAACGTCACCCACGCGGTGCTCCCGGGGAACGTCGGGTACGTGTTCATCGACCACGTGAGCCAGCGCACGGTCGAGAACCTCCGGGCGGCCCTCGCTGCGCTCGACGCGGCCGGGGCGCTCGACACCGGGCTGGTGATCGACCTGCGCGGCAACACCGGCGGCTCGATGAAGGAGTCGGCGAACGTGGCGGACACGTTCCTGACCGAGGGCCTGCTCCTCCGCACGGTCGGAAAGGACGGCGGGCGGGTCCAGAACCTCCAGGCCGAAATGTACGCCGTGGCGGACGGCACCGAGCCCCAGATCCCGATCGTGGTGGTGGTCGACGACCACACGGCGTCGGGGTCGGAGATCCTGGCCGGGGCGCTGGTCGAGCAGAACCGCGCCGCGCTCGTCGGCACCCGGACCTACGGCAAGGGCACGGTCCAGAAGATCTACAACCTCGAGCCGAACGTCCGGTTCAAGCTCACGGTCGCGCGGTACATCCTCGCGAACGACCGGTCGATCACCGAGCGCGGGATCGTCCCGGACGTGGTGGTGGGGCGGATCGACCTCGAGCCGCGCGACGTGCGGTACGTCGGGTGGGACGAGGCGTGGCAGCAGGTCGGGTGGGGCCGGATCGTGCCGGAGATCCATTGCGGCGGCCCCGGCTGCGGCGGGATCGCCGACGTGGACCTCCCGGTCGAGATCGCGCGGCGGGCGGTGCTCCAGACCGTCGGGACCGCCCGGGAGGACATCGTCGGGTCGGTCGAGCGGGAGGCCGAGATCGCGCGGCTCGAGCAGAGCCAGCGCCTGGCGGACGCGTACGCGGCCCGCGGGATCGACTGGAGCCCGGCGGAGGGCGACGCGACCTACGTCCACGCCCGGGTGGTGGTCCACAGCGAGCGGTCGTCGGGCGACACCTGGAAGCTGCACGCCACCGTCACGAACGACGACGACGCCCCGCTGCACCAGGTGATCGTCCAGCTCGCCGCGCCGACCGTCGCGCACGTCCCGCTCGACCGCTCGGGGCTGGTTTGGGACGACGTGGTGGTGCCGATCGGGCGGGTGGCTCCGGGCGAGACCGCGAGCGGGTTCGTCCAGATCGAGCTGCCGCCCGGGATCGAGCCCCGGCAGGACGCGGTCGACGTCCGACTGCGGGCGGATCGGCGTCCCCCGCTGCTGGTCGGCGAGCAGATCGTCGACAGCGGGTCCACCAGCCCGCCGACGCTCCGGGTCCACGCGAAGCTCGTGCCGGTGCCGGACGAGCGCGGCCCGCACGGGGCGCCGGTCCACCGGGCGGAGATCGTGGTCCAGAACCTGTCCCGGACGACGCTGACCGGGGTGGACGCGCAGTTCGCGTTCCCGGAGACGGACGCGATCGAGCTGCTCGACCACGCCGCCCGGGTGTCGACCCTCGCCGGTCGGTCCGAGGCGAAGGTCACCCTGGCGCTCGAGGTCGAGCCGGGGGCGCCGTCGGTGCTGCCGCTCGAGCTCGTGCTGTCGGCGGACCGGTACGGCGCGCTCGCGGACTGGCCGATCGCGCTGCCGGTCGACGGGGTGGCGGTCCAGCTCCAGGCGCCGACGATCGAGGCCCGCCCGCCGCGCTCGGCGCCGGTCGGGGCGTTCACCCTGCCGATCACCGTGCTCGACGACCGGGCGGTCGACCACGTGGTGGTCACGGTGAACGGCGAGAAGGTCGCGTGGGCGCCCGGGGGCGCGGCGAAGGTCGATCTGGCGCCGACGTTCGATCTGGTGGCCGGCGAGAACCGGATCGTGGTCTCGACCCGCGACGATCAGCGGATCGTGGCGGACCGCGCGCTCACGGTGCGCGGCGACGCGTCGGCCCCGGTGGACAGCGTCGACGCGGGGCTGTGACGGGCGGTCAGGTCCCCGGGTGCAGGTCGACCACCAGCCGCGGCGGGTTCGCCTTCTCGGTCACCCGGAACGGCACCTTCGACCCGAGCCCGATCATCCAGATCACCACGCCCTCGAAGTCGCAGGTGGCCTGGAGCTCGCGGGCGACGCCGAGGTCGAGCGCCTGCTCGGTGAACGTCAGCGTCGGCTGGCCGGCCTCGGTGTGGGCCTGGGCCGGCGACAGGCGGACCTCGAGGAACGCGCCGCCGGCCACCGGCAGCGGGGCGCCGGACGCGCAGTGCTCGATCGGGCCGTCGTGGTACGCCACGCGGTACCCGGGCAACACGGCCGAGAACTCGAACGTGACGTGATCGTCGCCGTTCCGGGTCGCGGCCTCGACGCCGCGGAGCTCGATCTGGCCGATCGCGCCGGTCGGGGCTGGCTGCTCGACCGGACCGAGCCCGAACGGCGCGGCGACCGCGGTCGCCGCGGCGGCCCAGGCCCGCGCGGTGTCCTCGTCGAGGCCGTCGTCGGACAGCGCCGCCCCGCCGGTCGGCAGCAGCGGGTGCCGGCCCGAGACCCGCCGGGCCCGGGACTCCGTCGCGGTCTTCGTCCCTGTGGTCGTGGTGTTCACCGCGCCTACTCGACCGGCGCGCCCGCCTCGATCCACACCCGCATCGGGTCGACCGTCTCGATCGGCAGCAGCCCGTCGTACGGCATCTGGGTGGTGTACTGGCCCGACACCTCGAGCCAGATCAGGCTGTTGTCCGGGTCGCCGGGGACGAGGTACAGCCGCGCCCCGGTGGTGGTCGCCACGTCGGCCGGGATCGCGGTGTGCAGATCGATCCCCTGCTGCGCCGGGTGGCACCGGTCGCAGTGGTCGACGAACAGCGCCTCCATCCCCGCCCAGGTGGGCTCGTAGGTCACGGGCTCGCCGGTGTCGGTGTCGGTGTCGGTGTCGGTCGCGTCGGTGTCGTCACCGGCGCAGGCCCCGAGGAGGATCGCCGGGAGGGCGGCGGCAAGGATGGCAGCAGGAATGGTGCGCATGGGGGGCCCCGTAACCGCGCCGCGGCCGAGCGGATACACCCGGCGGGGAGGTCTCGTGATCCGGCGGATCGGTGAGGTGGCGGCGGCGCTCGGGCTCGCGGAGGCGGACTGGGACGGGTGGGGGCCGGATCGGGCGAAGCTGACCCTCGACGCGGTCCACGGCGGCGACGCCCGCGGCAAGCTGGTGCTGGTGTCGGCGATCACCCCGACCCCCGCCGGCGAGGGCAAGACCACCACCGCGATCGGCCTGGTCCAGAGCCTGGTCTCGGCCGGCCAGCGCGCGGTCGTTTGCCTGCGCGAGCCGTCGCTCGGCCCGGTGTTCGGCGCGAAGGGCGGCGGCACCGGCGGAGGTGCGGCGCGGCTCCACCCGGCGGCGGCGATCGATCTCCACTTCACCGGGGACCTCCACGCGATCACCAGCGCCAACAACCTGCTGGCCGCGATGGTCGACGCGAACCTGTTCCACGGGGGGCCGCCGGCGCTCCACCCCGGGCGCGTCGTCTGGCGGCGGGTCCTCGACGTGAACGACCGGGCGCTGCGCGAGGTCGTCACCGGGCTCGGGTCGGGCAACGGGGTCCCGCGCGAGGCCGCGTTCGACATCACCGCCGCGAGCGAGGTGATGGCGGCGCTGTGCCTCGCGTCGTCGCTCGACGATCTCCGGGTCCGGCTCGGTCGGATGATCGTCGGGTTCGACCCGGACGGGCACCCGGTCACCGCCGACGCGCTCGGCGCGACCGGCGCCCTCACCGCGCTGCTGGTCGACGCCGCCCGCCCGAACCTGGTCCAGGCCGAGGGCGGCGCCCCGGCGCTGGTCCACGGCGGCCCGTTCGCGAACATCGCCCACGGCTGCTCGAGCGTGCTCGGGACGATCGCGGGCCTCGGCCGCGCGGACCTGGTCGTGACCGAGGCCGGGTTCGGGTTCGACCTCGGCGGCGAGAAGTTCTTCGACATCAAGTGCCGGTCCGCCGGGCTGAACCCGTCGCTGGTGGTGCTGGTGGTCACGGTCCGGGCGCTCCGGTGGCACGGCGGCGGCGCGATCGACGCGGCAGACCCGGGTGCGGTCGAGCGCGGGCTCGAGAACCTGGCGAAGCACGTCGACAGCGCGCGGGCGTTCGGCGTCCCGGTCGCCGTGGCGATCAACCGGCGCGACGGCGACGAGGCGGCGGAGCGGGCGACGATCGGGGCGTGGTGCGACGCGAACCAGGTCCCGTGGGCGGACGCGGACCCGTTCGGCGGCAGCGGCTGCGCGGACCTCGCGGCGCTGGTGGTCGAACGGACCCGCGGCGAGCCGCCGGCGCTGGCCCCGCTGTACCCCCTCGACGCCGACGTCCCCGCGAAGATCGAGCGGATCGCGACCGCGATCTACGGTGCTGGGTCGGTGGTGTTCTCCCGCCGCGCGACCGCCGATCTCCAGCGGATCCGGCGGGTCGGGCTCGATCGCCTGCCGGTGTGCCTCGCGAAGACGCCGATGTCGCTGTCGGACGATCCGGCGCTCCGCGGGCGGCCGCGCGGGTTCCCGATCACGGTCCAGGAGGTCCGGATCAACGCCGGCGCCGGGTTCCTGGTGGGGCTGCTCGGCGAGATCGTCCGGATGCCGGGGCTGCCGAAGCGCCCGAACGCCCGCGACATCGACGTGGTCGACGGCGCGATCACCGGGCTCTACAAGTGAGGCGGTCGGTCCGCGATCCGGGGCTCCGGGCGGAGATCGTCGAGCGGCGGGCGCTGATCCTGCCGGTCGGGCACGTGCGGGCGGCGTCGGCCCTGGTCGCCCACCGGGGCGGGTGGGTGGTCGCCCAGGACGACGTGCTCGCCGCGGCGGTGATCACCGAGCTCGACGCGACGCTGGTCCTGCTGCCGACCGAGCCGGACGGGATGCGGTCGTTCGACGCGCGCCTCGGGACCAAGCACCGCAAGCCGGACCTCGAGGCGGCGGTGGTGCTGCCGGACGGGCGTCTGGTGCTGCTCGGCTCGGGGTCGACCGCGATGCGGGAGCGGGTGTACGCGATCCGCGACGACGAGGTGACGGTGGTGACCGCGTCCGAGCTGTACGCGGCCCTCCGAGAGGCCCTCGGCCCGGCGATCGCGCTGAACATCGAGGGGGCGGTCGCGACCGGCGACGTGCTGCGGCTGCTCCAGCGCGGCAACGGCGCCGGCGGGGTGAACGCCGAGCTCCGGATCCCGCTGGCGTGGCTGGCCGAGCGGCTCGGGCACCTCGACCACCCGCGCCCGCCGCCGCCGGTCGAGGTCCGGCGGTGGGCGCTCGGGACGCTCGGCGGGCTGCCGCTGTCGTTCACCGACGGGGTCGGGATCGGCCCGGAGGCGTGGGTCTACGCCGCCGCCGCCGAGGACTCGCCGAACACCGTCGACGACGGCGCGGTCACCGGCAGCGCGTTCGGGGTGGTCTCCGGCGGGGACGCGCGGTGGACGCCGATCGTCGACCGGGACGGCCGGGTGGTCCCGCTGAAGGCCGAGGGGATCGCCCCCGGAACCGCGCCCGGCGAGTGGTGGGTCTCGACGGACGCCGACGACCCGGACGCGCCAGCGGAGCTGATCCGGCTGGCGGTCACCGGTCGGCTCGCCCCGCGGACCGCGACCGTCGCACGATCTCCGACCAGGCCCCGGCAGTGAGGGCGGTCACTCCTCGCTGAGCGCGAGGTTCATCCCGTTGGCGTCCTGGATCTTGAACGTGTCGCCCTCGACGACCACGACCATCTTGTGGCCGTTGTGGACGACCTCGATCCGCATCCCGTCCGCCGCCTGGACCGTGAGCGTCTTGCTCTTCGGCATCGGCAGCGCGGTGGCGGCGTCGACCGGGATCCCAGGCGCGGCCAGCACAGGCTCGGTCGGCGTGGCCACCGGGACCGCCGGGGCCACCGGGGCGGCGGCGACGACCGGGGGCGCCTCGACCGGCACCGGCGGCGGCTCGACCGGGGCCTCGACCGGCAGCATCGGCGGCTCGACCGGGATCGCGGCGGCGAGCTCGTCGACCGGCGGCTCGCCCGCGGGCTCCTCGACGGCGATCGCCTCGTCCGACGCGGGCGCCTCGGCGGCGGCCTCGTCCTCGAGCCACTCGGTCTTCAGGACCTTGATCTCGCCGCGCTCCCACGACACGTAGGTCACGGTGTCGTCCGGCAGGTCGATCTCGGCCTCGTACAGCTTCTTGCCGAACATCCCGGAGACCTCGAGCTGGTGGACCCCGGCGGTCA
>JBEBJW010000027.1:0-15864 GCA_040079715.1 Myxococcota bacterium
TCGCCGTCGCCGTCGCCGTCGCCGTCGCCGTCGCCGTCGCCGTCACCTTCGTCCTGGCCGCCGCCGGTCCCCTCGTCCTGGCCGCCGCCGGTGCCCTCGTCCTGGCCGCCGCCGGTCCCGTCGTCGCCCTCGCCGGCGGTGGTGGTGGAGTCGACGCCCTCGAGCTCCACCCCGTCCCGGCCGACGACGCCGTCGCCGACGGACGCCGAGCCGACCAGGTCGCACCCGCCGAACACGGCCATCGCGAGAACCACCAGCATCGAACCCGTTCCGTTGCGCATCGAGACCTCCCTGCGGGGCCGCCCGGCCACCGACCTGCTCACGGTACCGCGGGGTGTACTCAAGTTCGAGCGACGCCGTACTCAAACTGTTCTCGGTCCGAGAACACCTGCCGCCCACACTCGACGACAACATCGATTCGTGCTATGTCTTTCTGGCCATTCACCCCGACCCCGGTCGCGGCGGATGTACTCAAGTTCGGAGCGCGCGTGCCCGAAGCCGCCGAACGGGACCTCCCCACCGTGTTCGACTACCTGGACTTCCGGGCGTTCCTGGCGGATTGGTTCGTCGCGAAGAAGCGGGTCAACCCCCGGTTCAGCCACCGGGTGTTCGCGCGGGCGGCGGGCCAGAAGTCACCGTCGCTGCTCCACCACGTGATCGAAGGGCACCGCAACCTCACCGGCGCCACCGCCGAAGCGTTCGCGGCCGCGATGAAGCTCGGGGCGGCCGAGGCGACGTTCTTCGCCCACCTCGTCGAGCTCGGCCAGGCCACCACCGACGGCGAGCGCAACGAAGCGTGGGAGCGGATCGCCGCTACCCGCCGGTTCCGCGACGCCCGTCGGATCGACGGCGCCGGGTTCGAGTACCTGTCGAGCTGGTTCTACCCTGCGATCCGCGAGCTCGCGTACCGGCCCGACTTCGTGGACGACGCCGAGTGGATCGCCCGGACCCTCCGGCCGAAGATCACCGTCGCCCGGGCCCGCCGCGCGGTCGACGCGCTGGTCGGGATGGGGATGCTGGTCGCCGACGCCGACGGGCGGCTCCGCCCCGCCGACGCGAGCGTGGTCACCCCGCACGAGGTCGCCGGGCTGGCGGTCCACAACTACCACCACGGGATGCTCGAGCGCGCGCGCGAGGCGATCGCCGCGTTCGACCCCGAGGAGCGGCACTTCGGCGGCGTCACCGTCGCGGTGCCGGCGTCGCTGGTCCAGCGGCTGAAGCAGGAGGTCGCCGCGTTCCAGGAGCGCGTGCTGAACCTGTGCGACACCGCGTCCGAGCCGCGCGACCGCGTCTACCAGCTCAACCTGCAGCTGTTCCCCCTCACCGAACTCCGGAGCCCCGATGACGACCGCTGACTCCCTCCTCCGAACCGTCGCCCGGGTGGTCGTGGTCGCGCTCGCGGGCGGGTGCGTCGACCAGCCGCCGCCCTCCGGCACCTCGGTCGGCAACCCGGGCAAGACCTGGGCCCGCCTCGCCCCGATCGACGGGGCCACCCTCGCGGACATCGCCGTCGACGCCCTCGCGGTCGATCTCGTCGGCTGTGACGGCGTGGCCGGCGGGGTGCTGGCCGAGGTCGACCTCGATCTGACCCGGGAGGACCCGTTCGCGGTCCCCGGCGGGAGCTGGTGCGCCGCGGTGGTTCAGATCGGCGGGATCTCGGCCGTCGGGGCCGGGCCCGAGGGCGCGGCGCTCGAGCTCGCGTTCGACGTGGACCTGACGCTGACCCTGTGGGCGCCGGCCCCGATCGTGGTCGACGAGGACGCGTTCGTGCTCGAGCTCGGCGGCCCGGGCGACCTGTCGCTCACCGGGATCGAGCCCGGGGACGGAGGCGCGATCTCGGTCGGACCGGAGTCGCCGTTCGCCGCGCGGTTCGGGCTCGGCGTCGCCCGCGGCACGGCGTGGTACCCGGACGACGGGGACGGCGTGATCTCCGACGACGAACGCGGCGCCGGCGCCCTCGCCGCGACCGCGTTCGCCCCGCCGCCGGACCTCGCGCAGGCCGACACCGGCGCGGGTGCGAGCGGGGACGCCGTGTCGCTCGAGGGCTGCAACTGCGCGACCGGCGCCCCCACCGGCGCCGTGGCCAGCGCGTGGGCGGCGCTCGCGCTCGGGTTCACAGCGTCCCGACGAACTGGTGGGCGACGGCGATCTGCTGGTCGGTGAAGTTGTTCTGACCCTGGCACGAGGCGAACGTGCAGATCGAGTACGGGTACATCACGTTGCGCCCGAGCGCATCGTCGCACGTGCCCTGGTTCCGGCACTGGTCGGTGTCGTCGAGGGCGTCCCAGGTGTCGTAGCTGGCCTCGACCGGGTGGAACAGGCCCATGTAGTGGCCGATCTCGTGGGTCATCGTGTCGCCCATCAGCCGGATCTCGTCGTCGTCGAACACCCCGTCCGGACCGGCGTGGGTCACCCACGACAGCACGACGAACGTGTTCGGGGTCGCCGCGACCGAGCCCGGGATCCCACCGGAGACGCCGTAGATCTGGTTGCTGCTCCGGACGGTCTCGCCGATGATCAACTGGAGCTCGCCCTCGCCCTTCGACGCGGCCACCGCCTCGACCTCGTCCGCACCGGTGAACGCGAACGTGAGATCGGGGTTGATGTCGGTGGTGACGTAGTGCTCGGCGAGGGTGATCCCGATGTCGGCCCAGCTCTTCCGCCACCGATCGACCCCGGCCTCGATCGCGTCGACCACCGCGGTGTCCTGGTCGAGCCCCTCGGCGTACGCGATCTGGACCCCGACGGTGCCGGTGGTGAAGTCCGAATCGCGCTTGGTCGCGACCGACACCGCGAGCCGCTCTCCGGCCAGGTACGTGCCGGTGGCGGTGGTGACGGCGAACCACACCGACCAGGTGCCGGTGGCGAGCGGGCCGTCGATGTCGCGGATCGGCCAGTCGAACGCCGCGGTGTACGGGCTCGGGTTGATCGAGTTGGTCAACGAGAACGGCTCGGCCAGCAGATCCGCGTAGTACAGCACGGTGGAACCGTCCGGCCCGATCAGCTCGTCGACCGACGCGTACGACGACGGCGACACCCCGGTGACCTGGAACGCGGTCATCCCCTCGGTGACCTCCACGTCGACCCGGAGCTTGCCCTTCGCGTTGGTCCGGTCGGACGTCTCGGACACCTCGAGCCCGGTGCCGACGACGTTGTCGTCGTCGTCGCCGTCCACGGTCGAGCCGGCCTGCGGGACCAGCACGTTGCATCCGGCGAACACCGCGCACGACGCGACCAGCGCGCTCCAGCGCGGCCTCCCCAGCGCCGGCGTCACGGCGTCACCAGCGCGCGGAGCTCGGCCGACCGGGCCGCCCCGACCTTCCGCTGCGCCAGGGCGGGATCCGCGCCCTGGGCCAGCGCGAGCCGCGCGACCGGCACCGCGACCTCGACCGGCATCGCGTCGAGCGACGCGAGCACCAGCCGCCCGAGGCCCTGCTTGTCCGGCGCGATCACCCACCCCTCGAGCTCGCCCCGGACCTCGACCGCGTGGCGCTCGACCAGGCACCCCGCGGCCCGCATCGGCGCCCACGGCGGCATCGACACCGTGTCGACCACCGCGAGCAGCGTCTGGACCGGGGTGCGGGTGGCGGCCTCGACCACGTCGCACGACACCGGATCGTGGCTCGACAACGTCCGGATCACCGCGTCGAGCTCCCCCACGTCGACGGCCTCGCGGACGATCGGCGCGGACCGGGCGGCCGAGCCCGGGTCGGCGTGGGCAGCGGGCCCGAACAGGGCCGGCGCGAGGGACCACCACATCGTTCCTCCAGCGGTTCGCTCTCCTATCGTGGCCGGATCCGACGTGGGCCGGCTACGTTCGATTCCACGGGGACACAAGCTCCGCGCGCCCGGTGGGCATCGTCGGGGCGGAGGCGACCGTGGGCGGAGGGACCGTGAGCGGAGGGACCGTGATCGTGAGGACGCTGCTGCTCGGGGTTCTGGTCGGGTGCGCCGGGGGCGACACGTACACCCCGCCCACCACCCAGCCGAACAACGATCGCGACGGAGACGGGTTCTCGCTCGCCGACGGCGACTGCGACGACGAAGACGACGCCACCTACCCCGGCGCCCTCGACGTCGTGGGAGACGGGATCGACCAGAGCTGCGATCTGATCGACGGGGTCGACGCCGACCACGACACCCACGCGTCGAACAACACCGGCGGCGACGACTGCGACGACGCCGACCCCGACCGGTACCCGGACGCGGTCGAGATCGGGTGGGACGGGATCGACCAGAACTGCGACCAGATCGACCTCGAAGACTACATCGAGCTCGCCGCCGGCCAGTTCCACACCTGCGCCCTCGACTCGCTCGGGCGGATCAAGTGCTTCGGGTCCGACGAGCGCACCCAGAGCTCCGGCCACCCGATCGACGCCGGCTGGAAGCACATCTCGAGCGGCCCCGAGTACGCGTGCGCGGTCCACACCGACGGCCGGCTCGTGTGCTGGGGCAGCGACGACGAGTACCAGATCCGCCAGGTGCCCGAAGGCACCGATTGGGACCAGGTGTCGTGCGGCCACACGTTCGCCTGCGCGCTGACCCGGGCTGGCAACGCCACCTGCTGGGGCGGCAACGACATCCCGGCCACCCCCGAAGACATCGACCACGTCATCGCCGGCACCCCGACCGAGGTCCAGTTCCAGTCGATCGCGTCCGGCGACGAGTTCGCGTGCGGCGTCACGCAGCAGGACGGGATCGTCACCTGCTGGGGCAACAACAAGTACGACCAGCGCGACGACGTCCCGTTCCAGCACCACAACCTGTCGGTGGTCGCGGGCGCGAGCCACGCGTGCGCCCGCCGGCAGGACCTCGGCCTGCAGTGTTGGGGCGACAACGCGTTCGGCCAGACCTCGGCCCCGAGCGACGCCGGCCCGTACTCGATGCTCGCGACGAGCGACAACGTCACCTGCGGGATCATCGAGGCCGAGCAGCTGTCGTGCTGGGGCCTGAACAACCAGTTCCAGGTGTCGGACGCCCCGACCAACGTCGACGCGCACTACGTGACGATCGGCCACGACCACGGCTGCATCGTCCGGAACAGCGACTCCCGGATCCAGTGCTGGGGCAAGAACGATCTCGGGCAGGCGACGCCGCCCGAGTAGCCCACCGAGCAGCCCGCCGGCCGAGCAGCGCGCCGGCCGAGTCGCTGCCGAGCGGCCCCTCTCACCGCCCCGACGGGCCGTCCGCGGGCGCCGCTCCTGGCGCCGGTTCGGGAGCCCCCGGCGCCGACACCGCTGCGGACGTCGGCGGATCCGCGCTCGGTGAACGAGGCCGGCTCCAGGTCGACGCCGACCGGTTCGCCCGGGCTCGCCGGCGATCGGCGGAGCAGGCGCACGTGTCGCCGGTCAGCACCGGTCCGCCCTGCGGTCCGCCGCGGACCACCCGTCGATTCGTCCGTTCACTCCACACCTCCCGTGTGATCGAACGGTATCGGCGCGGCGATGGCGGATCGGTCGCAGGTCGTTCCAGCTCGTCACGGCGCGGCGAGCACCGCCTTCGCGCCCGCGTGGTCCGGGGCCAGCGTCAGCACCCGCTCCGCCTCGCGCCGGGCGTCCGCCGCCGCCCCCTGCTGGAGCAGGACCGACGCCAGCGCGTAGCCGGTGTCCGGATCGGCCGGCGCGAGCTTCACCGCGGTCCGCAGGGCGGCGATCGCCGGCGCCCCGCGCGACAGCTGGCTCCGCACCAGGCCGAGGTTGTACCAGGCCCGCGGATCGGCGGGATCGAGCGTCACCGCGCGATCGAGCGCCACCTCCGCCGCCGCGAGGTCCTGGATGCCCGCCTCGGCCAACCCGAGCCGGAACCAGATCCCGGCGTCGTCCGGCGCGAGCTTCACCGCCTCCCGCAGCTGGGCGGCTGCGTCCGCCGGCCGACCGTACCCCGCGAGGGCCACCGCGAGCGCGTCCCGGGCCACGACCCCGTTCGGGTCGAGCGACACCGCCCGCTGGAGGTCCCGGACCGCGGACGCGGCGTCACCGCGCTCGATCGCCCAGGTCCCCCGCTCGTGCAGCCCGGCGGGGACGTCGGCGTTGTGGGCGAGGTACGCGGCGTAGTCCGCGGCGGCCGGGTCGGTGGGGCGGAGCCGGAACCGGAGCGCCCGGGCCGCCTGGACCCGGACCGAGCGGACCGGATCGGCGAGCAGCGGCGTCACCGCCCGATCGACCGCCGGATCCGGCGCGATCGCGTCGAGCGCCCCGATCGCGGCGAACCGGACGTGCGGATCCGGGTCGACGAGCGCGGCGATCAGCGCGTCGCGCACCTCGGGCCGATCGACGAACCCGCCGAGGATCGCCGCCGACGCCGCGCGCCACGCCGGGCGATCGGACCCGAGCCGCGCCGTCAACCCGGGGATCGCGCCGGGGTCGCCGGCCCGCCCCCGGGCGATCGCCTCGGTCCGGACGCGCCGGTCCGACCCGAGGTCGCCGTACCACGCGGTGGCTGCAGCGACGGCCCACGCTGCGTCGCGATCGGCGTGGCACCGGGTGCACGGGTCGGGGATCCCGAACGCCACGTGGGTCGCCGGATCCGGCACGACGAACCCGTGATCGTGCCGCGGGTCCCGCTGCATGTACGTGGTGACCGGCATGTGGCACCCGACGCACCCGACCGGCGGGGCGCCGCCCTCCGCGTGGTGATCGTGCGCGACGAACCCGGGCATCGCCGCGTGGCACGACAGGCACATCGCGTCGCCGGCCTGGCGGACCGCGCCGGAGTGCGGATCGTGGCACGCGACGCACGCGACCCCGGCGGCGCCCATCTTGCTGCCGAGGAACGCGGTGTACTCGAAGTCCTCTTCGCGGACCTGCCCGTCCGGCCAGAACGCGTCCGACCGATCGACGAGCTGGGGCGCGAAGTGGTCGAGGAACCGCTCCCCGGGCGCGAACCGCCCCGTCAGCTCGGCCCGGCGCGCGTGACAGGCGGCGCAGGTGTCGACGTCCGGTGCCGCCGCCGGACTCGCGGGGGCGACGCCCGCAGCGTGGCCAGCGGGGTGGGCCGACCGGTCGCCGTGGCAGGCCGCGCACCCGACCCCGACCTCGTCGACCGCGGTGGCGTACGCGCCGCGATCCGCGTCCCACCCCTTGTCGACGCCAGTGTCGTGGCACGACGCGCACTGGCTGTTCCAGGTCATCCCGCCGCCGGTCCAGTGGCCCCACTCCCCCGGTCGCCGGTCGTCGCCGAACACGTCGAACCACTCGCTCCGCGTCGGATCCCACGCGCGCTGGGTGACCTGGAGCCGGCCGTCCGGGAACGGCACCAGCAGCTGCACCACCGGGGTGACCCCGATCGTGCGCGACCCCTCGTACCGCCGCTCGACCCCGTCCGGGCCGATCGCGGTCAGCGCGCCCCCGTCCGGCGCGGTGGGCCCGATCGGCGCCTCGGCCGCGGCGTGCGTCGAGCCACGCCACGCCTCGGTCTCGGCCGGGTGGCACCCCGCGCACCCCGCCGAGCCCGTCGCGGTGGGATCGGCGCCAGGCGCGGTCGATCGCTCGCCGGCGTCGGAGGGCTCGACCACCGGCGCCGGATCGCGGGGCCCGATCGGGGGCAGGCACGCGCGCAGCAGCACGAACACCACCGGCAGCGCGGCTCCGACGGCCGCCACCGGTGCCCAGGTACGGACGTCCCCCGTCGACATCGGCCCCTCATAGCGTGCTCCCGGACAGAGGCACGTCGACGACGGCTCTCCAGAGGGTTACACGTCGGGTGCTGTTCTACGGACCGCGAGACGTCCTCGGCCAACCGAGCGTTGTCCTTTCGACCGTCGACGAGCAGACCAATCCGGTCGAAGCGGAGCGGGCGGCTTTTCTGGCCCGCGGGCGTGCATCGGCGCGCCACGAGGATGAGATGGCGAAGAAGTTGTTCGTGGGTGGCCTGAGCTGGGATACCACCGACGATACCCTGCGGGATTCGTTCGAGCGGTACGGCGAAGTCACCGACGCCAAGGTGATCACCGACCGGGACACCGGCCGGTCGCGCGGGTTCGCGTTCGTGACGTTCGCGGACGGCAACGCCGCTGCCGAGGCGATCTCCGCCCTCGACGGCACGGTGCTCGACGGCCGGACGATCCGGGTGAACGAGGCCGAAGACAAGGGCCGCAGCGGCGGCGGCGGCGGCGGCGGCGGTGGCCGTGGCCCGCGTCCGGGCGGCGGCGGCGGCGGCGATCGCCGTGGCGGCGATCGCGGCGGGCGCTGGTAGTTCGACCGCGGTCGATCAGGCAGCAGCCCGGCGGAACAAGCTTTCGCGCACGTCTCCCGGGTAGCTCGCCTCGATCGCCTGCACGGCTCGCTCGTCGGCCCCCTCGGGCACCTGGACCACGACGTGGACGTACAGGTGCCCGGGCGGCTGGCCGCGACGGGTCACACCCCGGTCCCGGACGCGCAACGTCCGACCGGACTGCGTACCTGCGGGGACCTTCAGCTCGACGGTCCCGGTGGGCGTCGGCACGGGAACGGTCCCGCCCCGGATCGCCTCCCCGACGGTGATCGGCACGTCGACGTGCAGGTCTTCGCCGTCGCGGCGGAACACCGGGTGCGGACCGACGCGGAGGGCGATCCACAGGTCTCCGGCGCCCCCTCGGCCCGCGGTCCCCTGCCCTGCCAGGCGGATCGTCTCGCCGTCGCGGACGCCTGGCGGGATCCGCACCGTGATGCGGCGGCCGTCGTCGAACCCGAGCTCGTGGCTCCCGCCGACCACCGCGGATCGGAAGTCGAGCGCCAGCTCGGCGTGGGCGTCCCCCGGCGGCTCCGCCATCCCCCGGCCGCGCAGCAGCTCGGCCAGGAGATCGTCCGCCGTCCGGCCGCACCCCACCCCGGCGCGCCCGCGGTCCGGCCCGCGTCGCCCGGGCGCGATCGGCGTCGAACCCCGGCTCGAGCGAGGCCGGGCCGAACTCGTCGTACACCGCACGCCGCGCGGGATCGGACAGGGTCTCGAACGCCCGGTTCAGCTCCTTGAACCGGTCGGCGGCGCGCGGATCGTCCGGGTTGCGGTCCGGGTGGTGCGCCTTCGCGAGCTTCCGGAACGCCTTCTTGAGCTGGTCGGCGGTCGCGTCGCGAGCGACCCCGAGCACGTCGTACAGGTCGGTGGGGTGGGTCGTCATCGGAGCCTCCGGGCGAAGGGGTTCACCCTGCGACGGCCACGCGGGCGGGTCGGACCAGGGTGCCGTCGTCGAGCCGGTAGCCGCGCTGGTGGACCGCGATCAGCGTGCCCTCGGGCCCGGGTCCGGTCGACACCGCCTCGTGGATCCGCGCGTCGAACGGGTCGCCCGGCTCGCCGACCGCCGACGCCCCGGCGCGGCGCAGCGCAGCGTCGAGGCTCGCGAGGATCGCGCGCAACCCCTGGTCCCACGGGCCGCCGCGATCCGGGTTGGTGTCGAGCGCCCGCTCGAGATCGTCGCGGACCGAGGCGAGCGCGAGCACGCCCGCAGCGCGCTCCTCGGACCGCGCCCGGGCGATCTGCTCGTCCCGGACCCGCCGGACGTTCGCGAGGTCGGCGGTGAGCCGGGTGACGCGATCGTCGGCCGCCGTCGGGTCGGGCGGCGCGGGAGCCGGCGGGTACTCCGGAGCGGGAGCGGGGACCGGTCGCACGGCCGGAGCCGGCGCGGGCGGCCGACGGCGCGCCAGCGTGAGCTCCCGCCGGAGGGCCTCGTTCTCGGCGCGGGTGGCGACGAGCGCGCTCCGCAGCTCCCCGAGCAGGTCCTGCCGGGTCGGCCGCAGGTCCCGGTACGGATCGAACATCGCCATCGCGTCCTCCACGCGAGGAACCTGCACACCGTCCGCGGATCGTCACCCACTGGCCGCGCGCGCCGCGGTGCTTACCCTTCGCCCCGACCGCTCGCGGATCCGCGACCCGGGACGCAGCTTCCGCACCGGTCGTCGCGCGGGGGGTGGCGGTGCGTTACGGTCCCCCTCCCTCGGAGACCCGATCATGAACCGTCCTGCCCCGGAGACGCTCGAGTCGGTCGTCATCCGCTTCGCCGGAGACTCCGGCGACGGAATGCAGCTGCTCGGCGATCAGTTCACCCGCAACAGCGCGCTGATCGGGAACGACATCGCCACGATGCCGGACTTCCCGGCCGAGATCCGGGCCCCCGCCGGGACGCGCGAAGGCGTGTCCGGGTTCCAGCTCCAGTTCTCGAGCCACGACATCTTCACCCCCGGCGACGACGTGGACGTGCTGGTGGCGATGAACCCGGCCGCGCTCGTCCGCAACCTGATGGCGGTCAAGAAGGGCGGGCTGGTCGTGATCAACAGCGACAGCTTCAAGGGCCCGGACGTGGCGAAGGCCCGGCTCGAGAAGAACCCGCTCGAAGACGGCACCCTCGACGGGTTCCGCACCGTCCAGGCGCCGATCACCCTGCTCACCACCAAGGCCGTGGCCGAGCACGGGCTGAACGCGAAGCAGGCCGACCGGTGCAAGAACTTCTTCGCCCTCGGCATGATGTACTGGCTGTACGGCCGGTCGATGGACTCGACGATCGACCACGTGAAGCGCAAGTTCAAGACGCCGTTCCTCGAGGCCAACATCGGCGCGATGAACGCGGGCTACAACTACGCCGGCACGGTCGAGCTGTTCCAGACCACCTACGAGGTGCCCGCAGCCGAGCTGTCGGCCGGCAAGTACCGGAACATCACCGGGAACTCCGCCCTCGCCCTCGGGCTGGTGGTCGCCGCGAACAAGAGCGGGTTGAAGCTGTTCTACGGCAGCTACCCGATCACGCCGGCGTCCGACATCCTCCACTCGCTCGCCCCGTTCAAGAACTTCGGCGTGCTGACGTTCCAGGCAGAAGACGAGATCTCGGCGGTCTGCTCGGCGATCGGGGCGTCGTGGGGCGGCAGCCTCGGGGTCACCGGCACCTCCGGCCCGGGCGTGGCGCTGAAGTCCGAGGCGATCGGCCTCGCGGTGATGGTCGAGCTGCCGCTGGTGGTGATCGACGTCCAGCGCGGCGGCCCGTCCACCGGGCTGCCGACCAAGACCGAGCAGGCCGACCTGATGCAGGCGATGTACGGGCGCAACAGCGAGGCTCCGATCGCGGTGATCGCGCCGAGCACCGCGTCCGACTGCTTCGCGGTCGCGATCGAAGCGGTCCGGATGGCCACCACCCACATGTGCCCGGTGATGATCCTGTCCGACGGGTACGTCGCGAACGGCGCCGAGCCGTGGGCGCTGCCGGATCTCGACGCGATCCCGGAGATGAAGCCGACGTTCCGCACCGAGAAGGAGGGCTTCTTCCCGTACCTGCGGGACCCGAAGACCCTCGCCCGGCCGTGGGCGGTCCCCGGGACCCCGGGGCTCGAGCACCGGATCGGCGGGATCGAGAAGCAGGACGTGACCGGCAACGTCAGCTACGATCCGGACAACCACGAGAAGATGTGCAAGCTTCGGGCGGAGAAGATCCGGCGGATCGCCGACAGCCTGCCGCCGCTCGAGGTGTTCGGCGACCCGGACGGGCTGCTCGTCCTCGGGTGGGGCTCGACCTACGGCGCGATCCGGATGGCGGTCACCCAGTGCCGCGAGAAGGGGCTGCGGGTCGGCCACCTCCACCTGCGTCACCTCAACCCGCTGCCGAACGATCTCCCCGCCGTGCTCCGCCGGTACGGGAAGGTGCTGGTCCCCGAGATGAACCTCGGGCAGCTGTCGCGGATCGTGCGCGCCGAGTACCTCGTGGACGCGATCCCGCTCACCAAGATCCAGGGCCTGCCGTTCCTGACGCGCGAGATCGTGCACGGAATCGAGCAGCACGCCGTCAGCCACTGAACCGCACGAGGACGCGATGAGCACGAATCCGACGTACACGAAGAAGGATTTCGCCAGCGACCAGATGGTCCGGTGGTGCCCGGGGTGCGGTGACTACTCGATCCTCGCCCAGGTGCAGACCGTGTTCGCCGAGCTCGGCACGCCGCGCGAACAGTTCGCGATCGTCGCCGGAATCGGGTGTTCCAGTCGGTTTCCGTACTACATGGAGACCTACGGATTCCACACGATCCACGGCCGCGCGCCGGCGTTCGCCACCGGCCTGAAGTGCACCCGCCCCGAGCTGTCGGTGTGGGTCGTGACCGGTGACGGCGACGCGCTGTCGATCGGCGGCAATCACATCATCCACCTGTTCCGCCGCAACGTGGACCTGAAGGTGATGATGTTCAACAACCGGATCTACGGGCTGACCAAGGGCCAGTACAGCCCCACGTCCGAGGTCGGCAAGAAGACGAAGTCCACCCCGATGGGGTCGATCGACGCGCCGTTCAACCCGCTGCTGCTCGCGATCGGCGCCGGGTGCTCGTTCGTGTCCCGGTCGGTCGACGTGTTCGCGAAGCACCTCCAGGAGACGCTCCGGAAGGTCAACGGCCACAAGGGCACCGCGTTCATCGAGATCTACCAGAACTGCAACATCTTCAACGACGGCGCGTTCGCCGGGTTCACCGAGCGCGGCGATCGCGACGAGAAGGTGCTGTACCTCGAAGACGGCGCGCCGCTCGCCTGGGGCAAGGCCGCCCGGTTCGGGTTCGTCCTCGACGGGCTGTCGCTGAAGATCGTCCCGGTCGCCACCCCGGAAGACGAGGCGAAGCTCGTCCGCCACGACGTGTCGAACAAGGTGCTCGCCCAGGCGCTCGCCGCGCTCGATCCCGCGAAGGGCGAGCCGGTGCCGGTCGGCGTGTTCTACACCGAGCACCGCCCGACGTACGACGAGCTGTTCCAGCAGCAGATGGCCCAGGCGCAGGCCACCCAGGGCCTCGGCGACCTGAAGCGGCTGCTGAACGCCGGAGACACCTGGATCGTCGGCGGGTGACCCCGGTCCGGGAGCTCGACGCCGCGACGTGCCGAGCCCTGGTCGGCGTGTTCTGCGACATCGACGACACGCTGACCTGGGACGGTCGGCTGGTCCCGGAGGCGTTCCTCGGGCTGAAGCGCCTGCAGGACGCCGGTCTGCGCGTCGTGCCGGTGACCGGGCGGCCCGGCGGGTGGGTCGACGCGATCGCCCGGATGTGGCCCGTCGACGGCGTGGTCGGCGAGAACGGCGGGCTGTGGTTCTACCTCGACCACCACAAGATGATCCGCCGGTTCGCCCAGGACGAGGACGTCCGCCGGCGGAACCGTGAGCGGCTCGACGAGCTGGCCGGGCGGATCCTCACCCGGGTCCCCGGGGCGGCGCTCGCGTCGGACCAGCCGTACCGGGACCTCGACCTCGCGATCGACTTCCGCGAGGACGTGCCCGAGCTCGGCGCCGACGCGATCGACACGATCGTCACCGAGTTCCGGGCCGCCGGCGCCACCTGCAAGGTCAGCTCGATCCACGTCAACGGCTGGTACGGCGCGTTCGACAAGCTCGCCGGCTGCCGGGCCCTGGTCCGGGAGCGGTGGGCGACCGACCTCGACGCCGATCGCGACCGGTGGCTGTTCGTCGGCGACTCCCCGAACGACGAGGTGATGTTCGCCTACTTCCCCGGCTCGATCGGGGTCGCGAACGTCCGGCGGTTCAGCGATCGGATGACCCACCTCCCCCGGTACGTGACCGAGGGCGTCGGCGGGCACGGGTTCGTCGAGGTGGTCGACCGGGTCCTGGCCGCTCGTACGGATTGAGCCGTGCGACGGAACAACCGGTATGGTACGACCACCCGATGCTGACCCTCCTCCTCCTCGCGGCGTGTCACCCGGATCCCCACGAACCGTCGTCCGACGCCGACCCGACCGGGGACGATCCCGGCGGCGATCCGCCCGGAACCGGCCCGACCGACGGCCCGACCGACGACACCGACACCGGAGCTTCCCCGGGGACCGGCACCCCGCCCGGGACGATCGACCCGACCGACTGGCCGATGCCGCCGGGGATCGGCACGGGCCCGACGTTCTACGTATCGACCGCCGGCGACGATCGGGACGACGGGACCACCGTCGAGACCGCGTTCGCGACGCTCGAGCGCGGGGTCGCGGCGGCCGAGCCGGGGTCGATCGTGTACGTGCTCGGCGGAGACTACGACGGCACGCTGATCCAGGACGGGTCGTTCGGGCGCCCGGACGCGTGGATCCGGCTGACCGCGTACGACGCCACCCCGGTGACGATCCACGGCGGGGGTGGGTTGCCGGCGATCTACGTGTACGCCGACTCGTGCGACGAGGACAACGATCTGGTGTCCGGCACCTGCGACAAGGCGTACTGGCGGCTCGACGGCCTGTCGTTCGAGGGGGATCGGGCCGGCAGCGGCGAAGGCGTGGTGATCAAGATCGACACCCCGCAGGTCCAGCTCGTCGGCAACCGACTGTGTTGCTCGGTGGCGGACGTGGTGAAGCTGGTCCGGACCGCCGACGACGTGGTGATCGTCGGGAACGAGCTGTACCAGGACCCCTCGGCCGTGACCCCCGGCTCGAACGCGCAGGGGGTCGACATCACCGGCGCGGACCGGGTCGTGGTCGCCGGGAACTGGTTCCACGACCTGACCGACATCGCGATGTACGCGAAGGGCAACGCGCGCGACACGGTGTTCGACGCGAACCGGGTCGATCGCACCGGGCTCGGCGGCGAGGGCAACGCGGTGATGTGCGGCCAGAGCACCGACGCCGAGCGCCTGGTGGACGGGGACTTCGAGTCGTACGGCTGCCGCGTGACGAACAACGTGATCTCCCACGTCACCGGCGCGTGCGTCGCGGTCGGCTCGAGCCAGGGCGCGCGGGTGTACGCCAACACCTGCTACGACACCGGCACCGCGATCCATGCGCCGCTGTTCCTGACCAACGAGTCGGAGATCGGCACCCGGAGCGTGGACCTCGAGATCCGCGGCAACATCGTGGTCCAGCCGTCGGGCCGCGAGGTGTTCACCGACTCGGATCGGCCGGCGGTCGACGACTGGTCGACGGTCACGATCGACGAGAACCTGTACTTCGTCGACGGCGATCCGGTGTTCTCGATGAAGTCGACCCCGATCGAGGACGGCGGGGACTTCACCCGGTGGAACGACGCGCTGGCCGCGGTCGGCGCGCCGCCGGACACGAGCCGGATCGTCGACCCGGAGCTCGTGTCGGCGTCCGACCTCCACCTCGCGCCGACGAGCCCGGCGGTCGACGCGGGACCGTGCCTGGTCGACCACGACGCCGACGGCGCCCCGCGCCCGCAGGGTGCCGGCTGCGATCTCGGGGCGTACGAGCAGTAGCCGGGCCTCCGCGCCGCGACCGTCACACGGTCTGGCCGGCGAGCCAGTCGGCGAACGAGTGCCAGCCGACGTCCGGGAACTCGCGCCGGAGGGCCGGGCGGTTCACCGCGTACCCGACCTCCTCGAAGTACCGGTACATCGCCCCGAGATCGTGGCTCTGTGCCTCGATCGCCGCCAGCGGCACCGGCTGGTACCGGATCGGCTTGCCGAGCTTCGCGGCGAGCGCCGCCGCGGTCGCCTCCCCGTCGAGTTCGTCCCCGGCGAGCTCGATCCGCCGGCCGATCAGACCCCGCTCGATCGCCACCACCCCGAGCGCGCCGATGTCCGCCACCGCGACCTGCTGGAGCGCCCGGCGCGATGTCAGCGGTGCCGCGTACACCCCGTTGCGCACGCCGTCGATCGTCTGCGGAAAGAACAGGTTCTCCATGAAGTACACCGGGGCGAGGATCGTCCACGGCACCCCCGACGCGATCAGCGCCGCCTCGACCTTGCCCTTGCTGTCGAAGTGCGGGATCCCGGTGTTCCGATCGGCGCTCGCGACCGAGGTGTACACGACGTGCGGGACCTTCGCCGCCTTCGCCGCCCCGACCAGCGCGAGGCCGTCCGCGACCTCGCCGTCGACCCCCGCCTCGAAGAACGTCCCCATCGCGAACACGGCGTCGACGCCGTCCATCGCCCGC
This sequence comes from Myxococcota bacterium, assembly GCA_040079715.1. Lineage (GTDB taxonomy): Bacteria > Myxococcota_A > UBA796 > UBA796 > JACKER01. The sequence goes on from JBEBJW010000027.1 coordinate 15,818, forward strand.
CCGAGCGACGCGCCGTCCTTGAACGAGCCCTCCACCACCTCGATCCC
>JBEBJW010000028.1:0-15663 GCA_040079715.1 Myxococcota bacterium
AGGGATCGACTGGCACCCCGGCGACGTCGTGCTGGTCGCCACCTCCGAGGAGTACCCGTCGAACGTGTACCCGTGGCAGCGCCTCGCCCGCCGCGGGGTGGAGCTCCGCGCAGTGCCGGCCCCGGGCGGTCGGCTCGACCCCGCCGCGTTCGCCGCCGCCGGCGACGCCCGCACCCGGCTGATCGCGGTCAGCTCGGTCCAGTACGCCACCGGGGTCCGGGTGGACCTCCCCGCGCTCGGCCAGCTGTGCCGGGATCGCGGCTGGTGGCTGTGCGTGGACGGGATCCAGAGCCTCGGGGTGCTCCCGTGCGACGTGAAGGCCGCCGGGGTCCACTTCCTCGCCGCGGACTCGCACAAGTGGATGCTCGGGCTGCCCGGGATCGGCGTGCTGTTCGTCGACCGGTCGGTGGTGGGCGCGATCGAGCCGGCGCTGATCGGCTGGCGGAGCACCAAGACCCGGTTCGACTTCGACCGGGTGGCGCTCGATCTGCGCGACGACGCGCTCCGGTTCGAGGAGGGCAACCTGCCGTACGCGCTGATCGAGGGGATGGGCGCGGCGATCGATCTCCTGCTCGACGCCAGGGTGGAGCGGATCCGCGATCACGTGTTCCGCCTGAACGACGTCCTGGTCGAGCGACTGCGCCGCGATGGCCACACCGTCACGAGTCCGACCGACGCCGCCCGGTCCGGGTCGGTCGTGTTCCGCCCGAAGGTCGGGGATCCCGTCGCGATCGCCGAGGCGCTCCACCGGGCCGGCGTGATCCTGTCGTGCCGCCGCGGCGCGCTCCGGGTGTCGCCCCACCTGTACAACACCGCGGACGAGGTGCTGACGGTCGCCGATCGGCTGGAGACAGCCGCGGGCGGTCGGTGAACGGAACGGCCGATTGACGACGAATCGTGACGGGCCAGGTCACCTCGCGACGGGTGAACCGGGACCACCCGGAGGGTCGATGCTCGTCATGCTTTCGCTGTTCACTGGCCCCGCCTCGGCGGCGGACACCGCCACCTGGCGACTCGAGGACCTGTACCCGTCGATCGATGCGTTCGAGGCCGCCCGCAAGCAGACCGAGACGGCGATCGACGCGCTGCCCCAGTGCCGCGGCACGCTCGGGACCGACGCCGCCACCCTGCTCCGGTGCCTCGATCAGCAGACCGCCGTGGCCCAGGCGCTCGGGCGGCTGAGCTCGTACACCAGCAACCACTCCGCCGCCGACACCCGCGACGACGCGTGGCAGGCGCGCGACGGCGCGGTCTCTCTGCTCGGCACCCGGTTCGCCGAGGCGGTGTCGTGGCTCCAGCCGGAGCTGGTGTCCCTCGGCGCCGACAAGATCGACGCGTTCCTGAAGGCCGAGCCGAAGCTCGCTCCGTACGACTACCCGCTCCACGTCACGCTCCGCCGCGGCGAGCACATCCGCGGCCCCGCCGAGGAGCGGATCCTCGCCCTGTCGACCGCGGTGACGGGCGCCCCCGGCGACACCTACCAGACGTTCGCCAACGCCGAGCTCCCGTGGCCGACGGTGACCCTGCCGGACGGTTCGACCAGCCGCCTGCAGCAGTCCGAGTACGGGCGGCTGCGGAGCAACGCGGACCCCGCCGTCCGCAAGCTCGTGTTCGACGCGTTCTTCGGCAAGCTCGCCGAGTACGAGGGCACGATGGGCGCGCTGCTCGCGACCCAGGTCCAGTCGCACTGGTTCGTGGCGCAGTCCCGCGGCTACCCGTCGTGCGTGGAGGCGTCGCTCGCCGGCAACTTCGTCCCGCGCGAGGTGTACGACACGCTGGTCCGCGAGACGAACGCGAACCTGCCCACGCTGCACCGGTACCTGAAGCTGCGCGCGTCGATGCTCGGGATCGACCAGCTGAAGTACTCGGACCTGTACGTGCCGCTGGTGGCGTCGGACGCGAAGTTCCCGCTGGCCGAGAGCGAGCGTCTGGCGATCGAGAGCGCGAAGCCGCTGGGGAAGGACTACGTCGCCGCGATGCAGCAGGGGTTCGCCAACGGGTGGATCGACGTGTACCCGCACGAGGGCAAGGTCTCCGGCGCGTACATGTCCGACTCGGCGTACGGCGTGCACCCGTACGTGCTGCTCAACCACAACGACGACTTCGAGTCCGCGACCACCCTCGCCCACGAGTTCGGGCACGCGATGCACAGCCACCTCGCGATGGGCGCCCAGCCGTACCCGACCGCAGCGTACGCGACGTTCCTGGCCGAGATCGCGTCGACGTTCAACGAGGCCCTGCTGCTCGACCTGGTGGTGTCGAAGGCCAAGACCGACGACGAGAAGCTGTTCTACCTCGGGTCGGCGCTCGAGGGCCTGCGGACCACGTTCTTCCGCCAGGCGATGTTCGCCGAGTTCGAGCTCGCGATCCACGAGAAGGCCGAGCACGGGGAGCCGCTGACCGGCGGCACCCTCACCGCGATGTACGCCGACCTCGTCCGGCGGTACCACGGCCAGAGCGAAGGCGTGGTCACCGTCGACGACGTGTGGACCCACGAGTGGGAGTTCATCCCGCACTTCTACTACGACTTCTACGTGTTCCAGTACGCGACGTCGATCGCGGCGTCGGCCCAGCTGTCCGACGCGGTGCTGCGCAAGGACAAGGGCGCGACCGAGCGGTACCTGACGATGCTGAAGGCCGGCGGCTCGGACGACCCGTACACCCTGCTGAAGACCGCGGGCGTGGACCTCGCCTCCCCCGAGCCGTACCGCGCGCTGGCGGCGCGGATGAACGCGATCATGGACCAGATCGACGCGATCCGGGCGAAGCAGGCGAAGAAGAAGAAGTAGCCGGCGGCGTCACCGTCAGCTGCGCCAGCCGCGCCTTCGGCGGTCCGGCGCACGGGATCAGCCGGCGGAGCTCGTCGATCGCCAGGAACGCGAGCTCGCCGGAGCCGTCGCCGAGCTCGATCGCCGCCCGGGTCACGATCAGGTCGGCGAGCCGCACCGGGTCGCGGTGCTCGCGCAGGAGCGCGAACCCGGACCCGAGCATCGCCTCGGCCGCCGCCTCCCCGATCGCGTCCTGCCCGAGCCGGAGCGTCGCGAGCTGGGCGAGGGTGCTGGCGAGCCGCGCGTGGTCGCCGACCCGCCGGTGCAGATCGAGCGCCTCGAGGTACCGGTCCGCCGCCGCCGCCCCCTCGCCCTCGTGCTGGAGCAGCGCCGCGAGGTTCGAGGTGACCGCCCCGAGCCCGCGGACGTTCCCGACCGCCCGGTGCAGCCCGATCGCCGCCTCGTACAGGAGCTGCGCGTCGTCGACCGCCGCCTGCTCGTACCGGAGGTTCGCGAGGTTCCCGGTGTCGATCGCGAGCGCGAACGGGTGCCCGAGCGCGTGGTGGATCGCCACGGCCTCGCGGGCCCGGTCGGTGGCCTCGTCGAGCCGCCCCTGCTGGTGCAGGTGGACCGCGAGCGTCCCGAGGGTGACCCCGGCCTCCCCGGTGGCACCCGCCGCCCGCTGGCGCGCCAGCAGCCGTTCGAGCCGCTCCCGCTCGTCGTCGGCGGCGTCGCGCTCCTCGTACACCTCCGCCAGCCACCGCCGGACCTTCGCGTCGGTCGCCGGGTCGCCGGTGGCCTTGAGGTGCGGGCCGGCCGCCTGCCAGCTGTGGGCTGCCTCGTCGCGCCGGCCGCGGATCCGGTGGACCTCCCCCTGCTCGACCAGCGCCAGCGCCCGCATCCGCCGGTCGCCGCCCCCGGTCGCGACCGCCGCGTACGCGTCGACCGCGAGATCGAACCGGGCCCGATCCCGGAGCGAGCGCGCCTCGGCCAGTCGGGCATCTGCCGGGGCGTCCGGCGCCGGCGGCCGCGATGGCCGATCGCCGGTCAGCGCGGGCCCATGTCCTGGACCACGCCGAGGTAGCTCTCGTACCGGGACTGGATCTCGGACACGTAGTGCACCGGCTCCTCCGCCCGACAATACCCGTAGCGCGACCGCCGCGCGTACGGCGGCTCGGCGAGCTTGAGCATCGCGCGCTCGACGTTGCCGAACCACTTGTCCGGATCGAGCCCGAGCTGCCGCGCGAGACGGCGCGCGTCCTCGACGTGGCCCTTGCCGACGTTGTACGACGCGAGCGCGAACCGGACCCGCTGCTTGAACGGCAACGTGGGTTCGAACTGGTCGATCAGCTTGGCCATGTACTTGACCCCGGCGTGCACGCCCTGGTCCGGGTCGTGCAGATCGACGAACCCGAGCTCCTGGCCGGTGGTGGGCAGCACCTGGAACAGCCCGAGCGCGCCGGAGAAGCTCTTCGCCAGCGGATCGAACCGGCTCTCCTGGTACGCCTGCGACGCCATCAGCCGCCAGTCGAGGCCGTACTGCTGGGACCGCAGCTTCAGCAGGTCGTCGTACGGAGAGAGCTGGCCGGTGGCGCGGGTGTCGGCGTGGGCGGCCTCGATCCGGGCCGGGTTCTCGAACGTGTTGTTCTTCAGGACGTTGTACGCGAGCCCGCGGTACGTCTTGCCGAGCCACTGGTTCACCGCGTCGCGGAGAGCGGGGTTGCCCGTCCGGATCCCGTACGCGATCGGGCGCTCCTCGGTCAGGACGAGCGACAGCTGGACGTCGTCGCGATGGGCGAGCTCCACCTTCGCGATCGTCGAGTCGGCGACGGTCAGCGGGACCTCGCCTCGGCCCACCTTCGCGATCAGCTGCTCGGTCTCCACGTCTTCGGGCGCGTCGACGATCGTGAACGGCCCGGCCGTGGCCTGGAGCGCGTCGAGGGTCGCCCGGTAGCTCGAGCTCGGCCGGACCACGATCGTCTTGCCCCGCAGGCCCTCGGGGGCGGTGATCGGCGGCTCCCCGGCCGGCTGGACCAGCACCTCGCGCACGAACAGGTACGGGTCCGAGAACGCGACCTTCGCGGCGCGCTCCGGGGTGACCGTCATCTGGGCCGCGATCAGGTCGCCCTTGCCCTCGAGCAGCCACGGCACGAGGTCGCTCGCGTCCGGCGGGACGATCACGTCGACCCGCAGGCCGTTCTCCTTCGCGAACAGCTTGACCAGCTCGTAGTCGAACCCGCGCTGGTTCCCCTTGTCGAGGTAGTAGCTGACGGCGTTGTTGCGCGTCAGGATCCGGATCGAGCCGCGGGCGCGGATCTCCGCGAGATCGCCGGTCGACCGCTCGCGGGTGTGGGTGGTCATCGCCCGCGAGACGAGGAACGCGTCGGCCGCGGCCTTCAACGCCGGGTTCGTCGGGCGGAGGGCCCAGCCGATCTGGCGGCCGGTCGCGACCGGGAACAGCGCGGTCACGTCGTCGTTGTACGCGGCGATGTGGGAGAACAGGTCGCTGTCGCACACCGTCAGCGCGCTCGCGCCGGTCCCCACGTCGTGGACGAGGGACTCGGTGTCCCGGTCCTCCGGGGCGTCGACCAGCGTGAGCGCGAGCTTGTCGGCCGCGGCCAGGCGATCCAGGCTCTCGCGGTAGCTCGAGTTCGGCCGGACCACGATCGGGTGCGGTGACGACGGGTGCGGTGACGACGGGTGCCCCGCGAGGTCGGCAGCCTTCGCCGGGAGGTCCGCCGCGCCCTTCTTCCCGATCACCAGCTCGTCGACCACCGCGGTCGGCCGGGAGAACGCCGCGAGCTTCGACCGGGCCTCGGTGTTCGCCATCCGGGCCGCGACGAGGTCTCCCCGGCCCTCGAGCAGCGCCGGCAGCAGATCGTCGTACCGCTCGACCGCGATGGGCTCGACCTTCAGCCCGAGGCTGTCGGCGAACAACGCCGCGAGCTCGCGATCGGTCACCGACGACGCGCCGTCCCGCGGGAGCACCACCTCGCCCTCGCCGAACACCAGCACCCGGAGCGCGCCGTGGGCCTCGATCGCGTCGAGGTCACCCTGGTCGAGCCGGACGACCTCCGGTGGGGGCTCCCCGGCCGGGACCTCCACGATCTCCGGGTCCGCCACCTCGACCGGCGCTGCCTCCGGGCTCCCCGGCTCGACCGCGACCGGCTCCGACGCACACCCGACGAGCCACCCCGAGAACGCGACGACGATCGCCCCGAGCCGCATGCGCAGTCACCCCGGGGTCATGCTAACCCGGGATCACTCCTGGTCTTCGAGCCGCATCGTCGCCTCGGCGTGGACGGTCGACGGCATCGGCAGCAGGCCGAACGTGACCGTCGGCTCCATCCACAGCTCGACCTTGACCCACTTGTCCGGCGCGGCGCCGCCGAGCGTGGCCGACACCTTCGCCGAGAACCCCCGCTCCTTCAGCGCCTCCTCGGCGTCGACCTGCGCGACCTTCGACGGGCCGTCGTTCGCGTCGGTCACCGCCCCGAGCCGGGCGGCGTCGCGGGCGATCGCCGACAGCTGGTCGAGGCGGGCGAAGTACACGCCGAGATCGACGATCCCGGACAGGATCGCGAGGAACACCGGGGCCAACATCGCGAACTCGATCGCGTTCGACCCGCGGCGGGCTCGACGGACGGACATCGGGGACCTCATCGGACCAGCGCGGCGAGCGTCTGGTCGACCACCGCAGCCGGGAGGGAGGTGTCGAGGTGCACCGAGACCTTCCCGTCGATCTTCAGCTTCCCGGCGATCACCAGCCCGTACATCGACGCGCTCCCGTCGAACGACACGCTGCTCGACGGCGCGATCAGGCTGCCGTAGAACGCGGCGGCGTCGTTGAGCTGGACCGTCTGCGCCCCGATCACGTACAGCGTGAGCTGGTGCGGATCGCCGGTCTTGTTGATCAACCCCGCGCCGTTCATCTCGACCTCGCCCTCGACGTACAGGTTCGTCGGCCCGGTGAGGGTGATGCTCGTGGCTGCGCTCACCTGGAACTTGCCCTTCAGGTAGTAGGTGCCCGGATCGAGCTTGATCGCCCCTTTCGACGTCGCCGGCAGCGACTTGGCGCCGGCGGGCTTGGTCGGCGAGGCGACGGCCAACGCGTGCGACAGCGGGTTCGTGTTGCCGGAGACCTTGGCCGAGCTGACCGCCACGGTGCCCCCGACCCCGGGATGAACGTCGCCGTTCACCGAGACCCCGGACACCGTCATGGCGGTCGCGTTGGAGCACACGCCCGCCTCCGAGCCCGACTTGTACGGACCGGCGGTGGAGTCGTAGCTGTCGATCGACCCTCCGCCGGTCAGGCTCAAGCCCGCCAGCCCGATCATCGCGCACGGACCGCCGGACCCCGAAGCCGACGCGATCGCGGTCCGCGCGAGATCGAACGTCGGCGCGCCGATCATCCCGGCGAGGATCGTCGGGCGGGACGTGACCCGGGCGGTGACCCGCACGAAGGTCCCGAAGTCGTCCCGGGTCCAGGTCTCCCCGTCCCACCGCCCGACCTCGACCTCGTCCGCCGCGACCGACCCGGGGGACCCGCCGACGTCGTTCGCTGCGGCGAACACGGTCGCGATCTTCATCGCGTACGCGGGCTCGTCGGTGTGGGCGGCCGCCGCGAGGGCCGCGCTGTCGGCGGCGAACTGGAGCTGGGTCGCAGTCGCTTCGATCCGACTCAGATCGACCGCGAGGCTGCAGAACCCGAGCACCGGGACCGCGAGCAGCGCGCTGTGGACGACGTACGACACGACTCACTCCGCGCGGGAGGCGAGCTGGGTGGGTTCGGGGAGCTCCGGCACCGTGAAGTCGATGTCGGCCCGCCACACCAACCGAATGTTCCCGTAGTGGTAGTAGAATGCGACCTGCTCGGCATCCTCGGCGTTCAATTGCAGGGTCACGGACGGATTGGGGGGGAGATCGTTCCGGTGCCGCTGTCCGCGACCGTGATCGGCCGCCAGCACCTTCGCCCCTTCGACCACGGTGACGGTCCCGAGTACCTCGCCGGTTACGGGGTCGAGCGGGGTGGCCACGAGGTCGACCCAGTCGCCGGCCTCGACGTACCCGGACACCTGGCTCACGTCCCACAGGTCGAGCTTCACCGCGCGGGTCCCCTCGGCCAGGATCGCCTCGATCCCGGTGCTGTCGGCCGGGGCGAGCCGCGGCTCCCGGACCGGCTCCCGGACGATCAACCGCTCGAACACCACCCGCCCGACGAGCTCGGCCGGGGTCGCGACCACGCCCTGGACCACGCTCCGGGGCATCGGGATCTCGACCAGGTCCCACGGGGCGATCACGTGTCCCGGCTGCAGGTCTTGGATCGGCACCGCCACCAGCCGTTCCGGGGTCGCCGCGGCGAGCCGGGCCTCCACCAGGCGGTGTCGGTACCCCTCGAGCCGATCCAGGATGTGGGCGGTGAACACGACCGCGAACGCCAGCGAGCCGAGCGTGGCGAGGGCGGCGCTGGTCGGATCGTGACGGGTTCGGGCGCGGATCCCGATCAGTCGGGGGTCGGTCTTGCGCATGTTCGATCGATACCCGCCCGGGGCCGCGATCGCGGTCGCAACGTGGTTTCCCCAGCGACGGGGCGTCGACCGTCATCGACCCCCGGGCGGGGCGAACAGGCTGACCCCGCGGACGTTCGGATCGATCCGGATCGGGTGGTCGACCGCCGGGCAGACCCGCTGGGCGCAGTCCGACCGCTCGCAGGTCCGGCAGGTCACCCCGATCGGGGTCGCGGCCGGTCCGCCCGGGACCGACGGGCCCTCGAGGTCGATCCCGTCCGAGTACACGAGCTGCCGACCGTGCTCGAGCCGGCACCCCATCCCCACGGCGTGGACCGCGTGCGGCGCGTGGAACCCGCCGGATTCGCGACGGACGGTCCGGCTGAAGCAGAAGTACATCGTGTCGTCCGGCATCCGCGACACCTGCGTCCGCACCAGGCCCGGGGTCTGAAACGCCTGGAACACGCTCCACCGCGCGCAGACCCCCGAGAACCGCGGGAACCGGATCCCGGACGCGGTGAACCGCTTCGAGATGTTGCCGGCCACGTCGACCCGGATCAGGTGGAACGGCACGCCCTCCGCGCCCGGCCGCCGGAGCGAGGTGAGCCGGTGGCAGACCTGCTCCCAGCTCGTCCGGAACCGGTGACCGAGCAGCTCCACGTCGTACCGCAGCTCGCGCGCTGCAGACAGCAACCGATCGTACGGCATCAACACCGCGCCGGCGAACCAGCTCGCCAGCACCACCCGGCACAGGGTCCGCGACTCGTCGGTGGTCAGCCGATCGTCCCGGGCGATCCGGTCGATCACCTCGCCGTGCTGGAGCAGCGCGATCTGGTGGGCGAGCTCGAACTGGCGGCTCCGCGGCGGGAGGAGCTCGGACAGCACGAGCTCGCGCGCGTCCGGGTCGAACCGGCGGGTGGTGGCGCCCCGGTTGGCCGGCTCGAACCGGATCGACACCCCGAGCGCCTCGCGCAGCCACCGCTCGAGCCCGGGGCCGATGTCCGCCGCGTCGAGCTTCGCGTCGCGCCACAGGGCCCCGGCGGCATCCTCGAGCTCCGGGAACCAGTTCGACCGGTGCTGGACGAAGTCGCTGACCTGCTCGGTCGACAGCGCGACCCGGTCTCCGGCGGCGAGAGAGCCCGCGGGGAGCTCGTCGTCCGTCGGGTCGCGGTCCGGTAGATCCGCCGCCTCGCGGGCCTCGCGGTACGCCCGGTACAGGGTCACCACCGCCCGGGCGACCAGCGGGCTGCCGCGCACGAGCTCGCGGACGTCCGCCCCGACCAGCCCGTGCTCGTCGAACATCGGGTCGGCGAGGGCCTCGCGGACGCTGGCCTCGAGCTGCAGATCCGCGTCCGGCGCGAACGCGGCGAGGTCGACCCGGAGCTGGCGCGCGAGCTCGATCAGCAGCGCCGCCGGCAGCGGCCGTCGACCGTGCTCGATCAGGTTCAGGTAGCTCGCCGAGATCCCGAGGCGCTCCGCGAGCTGGACCTGGGTCAGCCCCTCCCGCCGCCGCACCGCCCGCAGCTTCGCCCCGAGCCCGTGGTCCTCCATCGTCCACCCCCGAACCGGTCTTGACTAGCTTTACCGCTGGACACGCTGTCGATCGACACGCTGTACAAGTATTTCGTCTGTCGGTTCGGACTTGCCCTCGGACCGTCCTATTTACAGGGTGAACGGAGGTCGGATGGCGCCAGGGAACGCGGCTGCGAGCATCGAGATCCGCGGTGAAACCGACCCTCGGGTGCTGACCCCCGCTGCGTTGTCGATGGTCGAGGACCTGTGCCGGCGGTTCGGGCCGCGGCGGGCCGAGCTCCTCGCCGCCCGGCCTCTTATACACAGCCGGATCGACGCCGCTGACCCGACGGCCGCGCTCGGGTTCCTCGACGAGACCGCGGCGATCCGGGCGTCGGACTGGACGGTGCGGCCGCCGCCGGCGGACCTGGTGGACCGGCGGGTGGAGATCACCGGCCCGTGCGACCGCAAGATGTTGATCAACGCCCTGAACTCCGGCGCCTCGGTGTTCATGGCGGACCTCGAGGACGCGACCAGCCCGACCTGGGCCAACGTGGTCGACGGCCACCGCAACCTGACCGACGCCGCCGCCGGGACCCTCGGGTACACCGCGCCGGATGGCCGGGTGTACCAGGTGAACGACCGCCCGGCGGTCCTGATGGTCCGCCCGCGCGGGTGGCACCTCGACGAGCCGCACCTGGTGGTCGACGGCGCGCCGGCCCCCGCCTCGCTGGTCGACGCCGGGCTGTTCGTCCACCACGCCGCCCGGGCGCTGATCCGGCGCGGGGCCGGGGTGTACCTGTACCTGCCGAAGCTCGAGTCCCACCGGGAGGCCGCGCTGTGGGACGCGGTCCTGACCCGGCTCGAGCAGACCCTCGACCTGCCGTACGGCACGGTCCGGGTCACGGTGCTGATCGAGACGCTGCCGGCGGCGTTCGAGATGGACGAGATCCTGTGGGCCCTGCGCGACCGGGTGGTCGGGCTGAACTGCGGCCGGTGGGACTACATCTTCAGCTTCGTGAAGCTCCGGCGCGCCGATCCGACCGCGATCCTGCCGGACCGGGGCGCGATCGGGATGACCCAGCCGTTCCTCGCCGCGGACAGCCGGCTCGCGATCGAGACCTGCCACCGGCGCGGGGCGCACGCGATGGGCGGGATGGCGGCCCAGATCCCGATCAAGGGCGACCCCGCGGCGAACGACGCCGCCCTCTCCGCGGTCCGCGCCGACAAGGACCGCGAGGTGGCGCTCGGCCACGACGGCACCTGGGTCGCGCACCCGGGCCTCGTGCCGATCGCGAAGGCGGTGTTCGACGCCGGGATGCCCGGGAAGAACCAGAAGCACCGGCGGTACGCGGAGCCGGTCGACGCCGCCGCGCTGCTCGCCGTCCCGACCGGGCCGCGGACCGAGGGGGGTCTCCGGACGAACCTCCGGGTCGCGGTCCAGTACCTCGACGCGTGGCTCGGCGGGCTCGGGTGCGTCCCGATCGACCACCGGATGGAGGACGCCGCCACCGCCGAGATCAGCCGGGTGCAGGTCTGGCAGTGGGTCCACCACGCCGCGCTCGTCCGCGCCCTGCTCGACGAGGAGGTGGCGCGCCTGGCGCCCTCGCCCCGCACCGCCGACGCGCGGGCGCTGATCGAGCGCCTGTGCCTCGCCCCCGAGCTCGCGCCGTTCCTGACCTCTGCTGCGTCCGCAGCCCTCACCGAGGAGTAGCCCATGTCCGCTGTCGCCGAGAACCCGACCCCTGCCTCCCCCGCCGCGGACGGGATCCCCGACCGGTTCGCCGGCGTCACCCGGCCGTACGGCCCGGCGGACGTGCTGCGTCTGCGCGGAAACTTCCCGGTGGCGCACACCCTGGCCGACCTCGGCGCGCGTCGGCTGTGGCAGCTCCTGCACAGCGAGCCGTACGTGGCGGCGCTCGGGGCGCTGACCGGGAACCAGGCGGTCCAGCAGGTCCGCGCCGGGCTCCAGGCGATCTACCTGTCCGGTTGGCAGGTGGCGGCGGACGCGAACCTGGCCGGGGCGATGTACCCGGACCAGAGCCTGTACCCGGCGAACAGCGTGCCGTCGGTGGTGAAGCGGATCAACGCCGCGCTCCTCCGGGCGGACCAGATCGAGCACGCCGAGGGGACGGTCGGGCGGTATTGGCTGGCGCCGATCGTCGCCGACGCGGAGGCCGGGTTCGGCGGTCCGCTGAACGCGTACGAGCTGATGCTGTCGATGATCGAGGCCGGCGCGGCGGGCGTCCACTTCGAGGACCAGCTCGCGTCCGAGAAGAAGTGCGGCCACCTCGGCGGCAAGGTCCTGGTGCCGACGTCCCAGTTCATCCGGACGCTGGTCGCGGCGCGGTTGGCCGCGGACGTGGCGAACGTGCCGACGGTGCTGATCGCGCGGACCGACGCGGACAGCGCCCAGCTCCTGACCTCGGACGTGGACGAGCGCGACCGGCCGTTCCTGACCGGCGACCGGACCCCCGAGGGGTTCTTCCGGATCACCGGCGGGATCGAGATGGCGATCGCCCGCGGGCTCGCGTACGCGCCGTACGCGGACCTGATCTGGTGCGAGACGAGCCACCCGGACCTCGCGGAGGCGCGGCAGTTCGCGGAGGCGATCCACGCGCGGTTCCCGGGCAAGAAGCTCGCGTACAACTGCTCGCCGTCGTTCAACTGGCGCAAGAAGCTCGACGAGGCGACGATCGCGTCGTTCCAGCAGGAGCTCGGGGCGCTCGGGTACGCGTTCCAGTTCGTGACGCTGGCGGGGTTCCACGCGCTGAACCACTCGATGTTCACCCTGGCGCACGGGTACGCGGACCGCGGGATGAGCGCGTACGCGGAGCTCCAGCAGGCGGAGTTCGCGTCGGAGGCGGACGGGTACACCGCGGTCCGGCACCAGCGCGAGGTGGGCACCGGCTGGTTCGACGAGGTCGCCCAGGTGATCTCGGGCGGTCGGGCGTCGACGCTGGCGCTGGCGCAGAGCACGGAGGCGGCTCAGTTCTCGAAGTGACCCGGGTCCGCGGCCTGGTGGCCGGTGATGGCCGCGAGGCACGCGGCGACCTGCCCGACGCCGGCGGTCCAGTCGAGGGCCGCCGCCTGTCGGCTGGCGAGCGCGGCGGGGTCGGGGCCGTCCCACGGCGATCGGGGCCACGTCGGCCACGGGGACTCCGACTCCGATCCCGCCTGGGCGAGTCCGTTCTCGCACGACACGCCACCCACGAAGTTGCCGGTGTCGTCGACCATCCGGCGCCCGTACGGCGTGTCGGTGGACCGGACGTACCCCAACAGCTGGACCTGCGGGGGGCTGGTGGTGGCGAAGGGCCCGCGCGCGAACGGGGCTGCGGCGAACAGGATGTCGTCCCCGGCGTTCGGCGCAGCGCGTAGGAAGCACTCCCCGACGACCGAGGTCGTGGCGTCGTACGGCACCGTCAAGACCAGTCGGTCGGTCGTCGGCCCGAACACGGCGGCCTCCACCGCGATCGTGATCCGCGTGACGGCGACATGCTCGACGTCCACGACCTCCATGCGCACGACGTGCCCGACGAGGATCCGGTCGGCGGCGAACACGAAGTCGACCCACGGATCCCCGAAGCCACCCGCGAGCGCGGTTCCAGCGAGGATGAGCATACGGCCCCCAGTCGACGGTAGCACGGTCCGACCGTTGGTCGCCGTGACCACCACGAGCAGTCGAGGCTTCGGATCGAGCCACGGGGCTCGACGACCGGGACGACGGGTGCGATGCCGCTGGTTGCTCGCCACCCGTCACTCCGGCAGGGTCGCGAGCGCGCCGAGGAAGGGGATCGCCCCGTAGCGACCCTGAAGGTAGCCGCTCTCCAGGTTCTCGGCCTTCCTCGGCTTGTAGTCGGTGAGAGGGTAGATGCGGGTCTCGCCCTGCTCGTCCTTCTCGGTGAGCCACACCTGGTCTCGGCGGAGAGGCGGGGGGCCGAGCAAGGTTCCGAGCAGGTTCGTGTCGTGGGTCGCGAACACGAGCTGCGCGTTCCTCGGATTCGTCGACGGGTCGTTGAACAGCCGGACGATGTGCAACCCGAGCAGCGGGTGCAGGCTCGCTTCGAGCTCGTCCACCACCAGCAGGCCGCCCCGCCTGAGCGTGTCGATCGCGGGGGGCCCGACGCGAAACATCGTTCGGGTGCCCTGCGACTCCTCGTCGAGCGGGAGCCACCCCCGGTCACCGTCACCGCCCCTGTGCTTCACGAGGATGCGCGACCGACGGAACGGCGGTCGATCGGGGAGGTCGCGCTCGGGCCCCTCGACGGCCTTCACGTCCTCGATGCCGAAGTCCGAGGCGCGGAGGAGATCCTTGAAGGCGGCGAGGACGCCCTCGTCGGGCGGAGGTTCGCCGGCGAACATCGACGCCTGCCGCGCGCCGTCGGCGCGTAGCGCCCGCTCCAGCCAGAGTTCGCCCTGATCGCCGGGGTACCGGCGGGTCCGGACGTTGACTGCGCCCATCGACCTGAACCAGGCGAACACCTCGCCGAGCTGCTGGTGGCGGTTCTGCACGGCTGCGGACAGGAAGAGCCCGTTGGGTCGGGTGACCTGCTCGACGACGCGGTTTTCGCCCCGCAGGTGCTCCCCGAACTTGAAGTCGTCGCCGTCACGCTCGAACCAGACCTGTCTGCGGCCGGACGGCCACGCGTACAGCCACTCCTCGACGAACCGCGCGTCGTCGGCCACGAAGCCGTACTGGTACCGCACCGCGGCCCGGATCCAGGTCACCTCGAACGTCGACGGTGCCTGCGGCCCCCATGCGAACGGCTCACGCGGAACTCCCCCATCCGGTGCCCACGCTCGATGGGAGTGAACCACTGCGTCACGCATGAACGCCAGGGCGGCGAGCACGTTGCTCTTGCCGCTCGCGTTCGCGCCGAACAGCGCAGCCACCGGAAGCAGCGGCTCAGCGTGACCGTCGACGACCCGAGGCCGCCGATCGGACGAGTCTCCGCCCCGCCCCGCCTCCAGCGTCAGTACCTGCTCTTCACGGACCGAGCGGTGGTTCGCGACGCGAAATTCGATGAGCATCAGCCGTCCTGCTCTTCCATAGGCCCACAGGCCGATTTCCGCAAGACACCTGCGGAAATGACTTCGAAATCTGCAGCGTGACCGTTCCTGACTCGGTTCCGCTCACCACTGTCCCCGTGGTCGGACGGCTCGGGGATCGGCATCGGCGGCGCGGTCTCCTTGCGGATGAGCCACCGTTCCAGCTGTACAGGTGGCAAGACAATCGGATCTACCGCCCCGGCGGAACTCTGGATAGGCGGCCGCCGGGAGGAACGGAATGGAATTGACCCGTGTGGACAGCATCAAGCTCGCCGCCGCCGCCGAGGCAGCGACCCGGCACCTCAACGCGGCGATCGCAGCGCTGGAACCGCTCCTGACGGCGTTGAACGAGGCGGACCGCGCGACCACCCTCCGACCGCCCGTTCGGTTCCTGGAGGCCGGGCGAGAGATGGTCCGCGCCGCCGCGCTGGCGCCGGCGCTCGCCGAGACGGCGGACTTCGACGCGACCGCGGTCGCCGAAGACTTGGACAACGTGGCCCTGCTCGCGCCCGTCGCGCAGAACCTGGAGCGCCTGAAGGCCTTGTTGGACGACTCGCGCCTCGTGTGGTTGGCCGAGGCGTACGCCCCGTCGCTCGCGCTGTACCGCGTGTGCAAGGAGGCACAGAAGAGCACGCCCAAGCTGGCGCCGATCGTGACTCCGCTCGCCGACGTGTTCGCCAGCCGCCGAAAGACCCGGGCCGCCGCGGCCGACCAGGTGGGGTGACCGGATCCGGGTGCCCTTCGTCGCACCCGGGGTGCCCTTTTTCGCCCCCCCGGTGCCCTTCGTCGCACCCGGGGTGCCCTTTTTCGCACCCCCCAGTGCCCTT
>JBEBJW010000029.1:0-15526 GCA_040079715.1 Myxococcota bacterium
GGGCCACGATCCGCACCGTGTCGAGCCCAGCCTCGCGGATCGCCCGGCACGCCTCGTACCCGTCGAGCTGGGGCAGGCCGATGTCGAGCAGCACCACGTCCGGCCGGTCCCGGACCGCGAGGTCCACCGCCGCGCGGCCGTCGTACGCGATCGACACCGCGTGGCCCGCCAGCTCGAGCAGCCTCGCCATGCTCTCCGCCACGTCGCGGTTGTCGTCCACCACCAGCACCCGCCGGCGGCGCGGGGGCGGCGGCGGCGCGGGGGTCGCCACCGGGATCACCACGTCGCGGGGCAGGGCCGGGAGGGGGACCACGAACGCGCTGCCGGTCCCGCGACCGTCGCTGTGGGCGCTCACCCGGCCGCCGTGCAGCTCGACCAGGCTCCGGACCAGCGACAGCCCGATCCCGAGGCCGCCGGCGGCGCGGTCGAGTGTGCGGTCCGCCTGGTAGAACAGCTCGAACACCGAGCCGAGGGCCGACGGATCGATCCCGCGGCCGGTGTCGGTGACCTGGATCCGCACCTCGTCCGACGGACCGGGCAGGCGCTCGACCGACAGGTGGACCGCGCCCCGGTCGTCGGTGTACTTCGCCGCGTTGCTGAGCAGGTTCCCGACCACCTGGGTCAGCCGGGTGAAGTCCCCGTCGACCCACACCGGCTCCGGCGGCAGGCTCACGGTGAACCGGTGCTCGCGCACGTCGAACTTGGTCCGGGTGATCTCGATCGCCTGCGCCACCACCGCGCCGAGCTCGCACGGCTCCTTCCGCAGCTGGATCTTGCCGCGCGACACCCGCGCCACGTCGAGCAGGTCGTCGACCAGCCGCACCAGGTGGCGGACCTGCCGGTCGATCAGGTCGCGGATCCCGTGCAGGGCGGCGTCGTTCGGCGCGACCTGGTTCAGCAGCTCGACCGCGGTCCGGATCGGCGCGAGCGGGTTCCGCAGCTCGTGGGCGAGCATCGCCAGGAACTCGTCCTTGCGCACGTCCTGCTCGCGGAGCGACGCCTCCATCCGCCGCCGCTCGGTCACGTCGTTGAACACCAGCGCGAACCGCCCGCGCGGCTCGACCGGCGCGGCGAACACGTCGAACCACCGCCCCATCGCCGAGCTGCCGTTCTCGAACCGGAGCGGCTCGCGCCCGAACGCGACCCGGGCGTAGGTGTCGACCCAGTGCTGCTCGAGGCCCGGCACCAGCTCGCGGGCGGTGCGCCCGGTGGGTTGGTTCAGCCCGGTCATCCGCTCGAACAGCCCGTTCACCTCGAGGAACCGGTAGTCGATCGGCGCGCCGTCCGGTCCGAGCACCATCTCGCACAGGCAGAACCCCTCGTCGATCGAGTCGAACAGCGCGCGGAACCGCGCCTCCGCCTCGTGCAGCGCGGCCTCCGCCCTGGCCCGGACGACCGCGTCCCAGGTCCGCTCGGCGGTCTCCTCGACCAGCCGGACCTCGTCGGGGAGCCAGTCGCGCGGCCGGCGTTGGTGGACCGCGAAGAACGCCACCATCCGCTGGTCCTTGCGGAGCGGGACGCTGACGTGCGCGGCGACGCCGATCTCCCGGTACGACGCGCGCTCCACCTCGGTCAGCTCCGGGTCGTCCGCGACGTCGCGGGCGACCACGGTGCGCCCGGCGCGGATCGCGGCGATCACCTGCGGCCCGAAGTCATCGAGCCGCCGGACCCCGACGATCGGCTCCACTCCGCGGTTGTAGTGGCTGCCGATCGTGAACAGCGCCCCGCCCGGGTCGAGCTCGCCGTACACCACCCGGTCGGCGTCGAGGTGCTCCCCGAGGATCCGGGCGGCCTCAGCCTCGACCGCCCGCGGATCGGCGAGGACCCGGACCCGGTCCGCGAGGGCGAGCGAGAACGCGTCGCGGGCCCCGCGGGACGCGCGGTCGGCCTCGGCGGCGCGGCGATCGGTCACGTCGACGAACGCAGCGACGCCGAGCGCGATCCGGCCGTCGGAGTCGCGGACCGGGGCGGTGTTGGCGGAGATCGTCCGCCACGACCCGTCCGGTCGACGGACCCGCAGCTCCTCGCCGACCACGACCTCGCCGGTCCGGAGCGTGCGGTTCATCGGCAGGCGCTCGGGCGCGAGCCGCGCCTCGCCGTCGAGCGGGTACAGGGCCCACTCGTGGTCCTGGGTCGCGCGCGAGAACGGCTGGGCGAAGATCCGCTCGACCTCGGGGTTGCCGTACAGCAGGCCGCCGTCGGGTCGGGCGACGATCACCCCGGCCGGGATGTGCTCGAGCACGCGCCACAGCGGCTCGCGCGCCGCTGGCTCGGTCCCGAGCTCCCGCTCCGCCTCCAGCGCCGCGACCCGTCGTCGCAGCGCCGCGTTCTCCGCGCGCAGCCGGTCGACCGTCTCGTCGGCCTCCATCCGGCTCCCTCCCCGACCCGCCTTAACATCGCGGGTGGCGGGTTCGACGCAGGACAGCGGCGGGGCCCACCACCCGCTACGGCACGGACTCGTCGTCGCCGGTCAGCGCGGTCATCCCGAGCCGCTCCCACAGCCCGCGGTCGAGCAGGTGGGACGGGCGGACGTTCCCGAGAGCCGCGAAGATGTTCGCCTTGACCTTCGGGTTCCGGTCGTTCCACTCGGTCAGCAGCCGCTTGATCTGCTTGCGGTGGAGGTTGTCCTGCGAGCCGCACAGGTCGCACGGGACCACTGGGAACCGCCGCTCGACCGCGAGCTGGGCGAGCTCCGGCTCCTCGCAGTACACCAGCGGGCGGATCACCGTGTTGCGCCCGTCGTCCGAGATCAGCTTCGGCGGCATCGCCTTCATCTGGCCCGAGAACATCAGGTTCAGCATCAGGGTCTCGATCACGTCGTCGCGGTGGTGGCCGAGGGCGAGCTTCGTGCACCGCAGCTCGACCGCCGCGTCGTACAGGATGCCTCGGCGGAGCCGCGAGCACAGCGAACAGTAGGTCTTGCCCTCGGGGATCTTCTCCAGCACGACCTTGTACGTGTCGCGGTGGAGCATGTGGTGCTCGAACCCTTCGTCGCGGCACCAGTCGGCGATCACGTGCTGCGGGAACCCGGGGTGGCCCTGGTCGAGGTTCACCGCGACGAGCTCGAACGGGAACGGCGACCGCCGGCGGATCTCCCGCAGCAGCCAGATCATCGCGTAGCTGTCCTTGCCGCCGGACAGGGCGCACATCACCCGGTCGTTCGGCTCGATCAGCCCGAAGTCGCGGCTCGCGCGCGCGACCGCGTCGTGGAGGTGCTTCTCAAGCCGGACCCCGGTGCGGACCGCGGGAACGGCAGGGGGCGGGGCAGGGGACACGGCCATCGCCCGGTCCTAACCGTCACCGCGGCGCGGCGCCCGAGGGCACCAACGTCGCGAGCTCGAGCAGCTCCCCGCCGAGCTCCATCCCCTGGGCCCGCGCGGCGGCGGCGTCGATCCGGATCTCGAGGTGGGCCGAGCGCTGGTCGACCCCGATCGCCGGCCCGGTCCCGACCGACGCGCCGTCGAGGGTCAGCAGCGGCAGATCGCGCTCGGCCGCGAGCGCCGCGAGGGTCGGTCCGCGAGCGCCGATCCCGCGGCACGCCACCACCACCGTCAGCCCGGCGAGCGCGTCGGTCCAGCCGTCGTCGGCGGTCGACACCAGCACCGGCTCGCCGACCGGCACGCCCCCGATCGTCACCTGCAACGCGCGCAGCGCGGCGGCGGCCTCGACCGACTGCGCGGCGGACAGCGGATCGGTCCGGTCGAACACCACCCCGACCCGGAGCGTGTCGCCGATCCGGTTGGGCAGCGCGTGGTCGTACGACAGCGCCTTGATCAGCACCCGCACCCCGGCGTCCACCGGGGTCGCCGCCCGCGCCGCCGGACCCGCGAGCACCCCGAGCAGCGCCACGGCGATCACCGCTCCACCGTGAGCTGGAGCAGGACCTCCCGGCCCTCGCCGGACATCGGCGCGTGTTGATCGTCGTACCCCTGGAGGAACGCCGGGTTCTGGTCGAGCAGATCGTGGACCGACCCCGACACGGACAGCCCGCGGAGCCCGAGGTGCCGCACCCGGACCGACAGGTCGACCAGGAGCGCGGCCGGGAGCTGGCTGTACACCGCGTCGCCGTTCGGGGTGACCCCGGCGATCGTCCACCGCGGCCCGAGCGCGGTGCCGACCGCCCCGAGCGTGAGGTGCTCGCCCGAGTCCCAGGTCGCGCGGACGACCCCCTTGTGCGCCGGGGCGCCGAGCAGGCGGTCGGGCGCGCCGGGCACCCCCCAGTCCGGCGGCGGGGTCGACGCGCGGAGCCCGGCCCACGCCGCCGACACGGTCAGCGGGCCGGACAGGAGCTGGAGCTCGACCTCCGCGCCGGCGGTGCCGGTCGGGGCGCCGTTGACGTACCCCTCGGTCTCGATCCCGGTGTCCGGATCGAACTCGTACCGGTACAGCATCGGCCGATCGAGCAGGTTGTCGTACACCGACGCGGTCAGGTACGACCACGCGGTCGGCCCGACGCCCCCCTCGAGCTCGAAGGTGGTGATCGTCTCGGGGTCGACGCCGTACCGGGCGTGGACCAGGCCCGGCGCGCGGAACGCCCGGTTCACCGCCGCCTTGTAGTGCACCCGCCGCCAGGCCTGCGCGACCGCGATCCGCGGGCTGACCGCCTGGCCGAACGCGGTGTTCGCGTCGAACCGGACCCCGGCCACCCAGTCCGCCGGGGCGGTCTCGAACGCCGCCTGGACCCACCCGGCGCCGAGGACGTAGGTGACGTGCGGCGGAGCGCCGGGCTCCCGCGAGTGCCCGCGCTCGATCCCGGTCTCGCCCCCGCCGTCGAGCCGCAGCCGGTCGAACACCCGGTCCGACAGCTCGAACCCGGTGACGGTCCGGTCGCCGCGGTCCCGGAAGTACCCGTACGCCCCCTCGGCGATGTCGCGGGTCGACCGCCACGGCTCGTCGAACCGCGACGCGAGCCCGGTCCGCGCCCCCACCCGGTCCGACAGGGCCCACCGGTACCCGACCCGGCCGTAGATCTCCGAGTACCAGTTGTCGTGGTCGCGCGGGTAGACCTGCGAGCCGCCGTCCTGCCAGGTCGTCCGGTACTGCTCCGCCGCGAGCGCGAGCTCGAACCCGCCGACGTTCACGGTCCCCGACACCAGCGCCGGGTTCAGGTCGGAGTGGGCGCCGAGGTCGATGGTGTTGCCGTACACGTCGGTGTACGGCTGGTCGGATCGACGCCCGCGCCCGAGCACCGCAGTGATCCCGACGTGTCCGTCCTCGCCGACCTGGCCGCCGACCGACGTCGTCAGGTCCTGCCGGCCGTACACCCCGCTCGGGAGCCACGACCCGACCGCGTCGACCCGGACCCCGCGGACCGTCGACGCCCTGGTGACGATCCGGATCACCGCGAACATCGCGTTCTGCCCGTAGATCGCCGAGCCCGGGCCGCGCAGCACCTCGATCCGGTCGATCATCGACACCGGCAGCCGGTTGCCGAACGAGGTGAGGCCGTACATCATCTCGTTCCACGGGTGGCCGTCGAGCAGCACCAGCACCCGCTCGCCGCTCCCCCCGCGCACGAGGATCGACGTGGTGTTCCACACGTCGCCGGCGAACTCGACGCTCGGCAGGAGCCGGAGGGCGTCGAGCACGTCGCGGGCCCCGAGCGCCTCGAGCTGGGCCCCGGTCAGCACGGTGACGAGGGCCGAGGCCTCCCGCTGGGACCGCTGCTCGCGGTCGGCGACCGACGTCGGCGCGTCGACGTGGTCGTCCATCAGGTCGAGCAGGTCCGCGAGGGGCTGCTCCTCGATCGTCGACGGATCGGCGGCCCGCGCCGCGGTCAGCCACCCGAGCGATGTCGCGACGGTCCATCCCACCCGGATCCGTTCGTCCGCCACGACCCCCGCTTTCGGGGGTACCGGTCACCCGCCGGTCTCGCCGGACCCCGCCGACCGGAGCTCGGACGTCGACGCGGACGCGCCCGACACCACGTCGTCGGTCGTGCCCGGGATCACGCCGGACGCACCAGCCCGGCCCGTCGACGGTCCGCGCACCGCCTGGCTCCCCGGTCGAGGTTCCGCCGGTGACGCCGGTCGCGTGGTATCTGGTGGTCCCGGGCCCGGTGGTGGATCGCTGGGTCACCGCCGGGATCTGGCCCGCCGTCGTTCGCTCGGAGCTGACCATGTGGGGAGATCGCCCGTCGTTCGTTCGCGAGGCTCTGTTCGGCGGGGTCGGCGCGGTCACCGTGACCGACCTGCTCGCCGGCGCGGACGCCCCCCCGTTCGCCGCCGCCCTCGGGTGCGCGCTCGACCCGGGCGGCGCGGTCGGCCGACACCGCCAGCAGGAGCACCCGGAGCTCGTGATCGGCGTCGACGGCGACGGCGAGGCCGAGGTCGACGGCGTCGTGCGCCCGCTCGGCCCCGGTGACCTCGTGTTCCTGCCGCTCGGCAGCGTGCTCGCGATCCGGAACCGGTCGGCCACAGCACCGCTCCGGTACCTGATCGTCAAGGCGACCGCGGTCACTCCTCCTCGGTGACCGCCTCCGGCGCCGCCGGGATCAGCTCGAGGTCGACCAGCCGCTCGTTCGCCTCGAGCCGCATCAGCCGCACGCCCTTCGACGACCGGCTCTTCACCAGCCGCACCCCGGACGCCCCGATCCGGATCACCCGCCCGGTGTCGGTGACCAGCATCACCTGGTCGTCCGGCCGGACCTCCCGCCCGCCGACCAGGTACCCGGTGTCGCCGCCGGTCGCGTGGGCGATGATCCCTTTGCCGTTCCGGCCCTGGCTCCGGTACTCCGGCAGCGGCGTGCGCTTGCCGAACCCGTGCGACGTGACGGTGAGCAGCGTGGTCTCGGGCTCCTCCGCCACGGTGACCGCGTCGTCCTCGTCCGGCGGGACCACGCTCTCGCGGTCCTCGAGCTCGTCGGCGAGCTCCTCGTCGCCGCCGCCCGCCGGGACGAGCAGCATGTCGACCACCTCGTCACCGTCGGCGAGCTTCATCCCGATGTTGCCCCGGGCGGTCCGGCCGAACACCGGCGCGCCCTTCGGGCCCTCCTTCGGGAACCGGATCGACTGCCCGCCGCGCGACAGCAGCATGATGTCGATCGCGGTGTCCGGGTCGAGCACCTTGACCAGGCACAGCTGGTCGTCGTCGGCGACCCCGCACGCGATCATCCCGCCCGTCCGCATGCTGGCGAACGCCGACAGCGGGGTCCGCTTGACCAGGCCCTGCTTGCTGCAGAACAGCAGGTCGCGCGGATCGTCTTCCCGGATCGACGGGACGCTGACCACCGCCGCGATCAGCTCGCCCGGCGGCACCGGCACCAGGTTCACGATCGGCCGCCCGCGCGCGGCCCGCCCGGTCTCCGGGACCTCGTACACGTTCAGCGGGAACACCTTGCCGCCGGTGGTGAACACCAGCAGCACCGCGTGGGTGTTCGCGACGAAGATCGAGGTGACGAAGTCCTCGTCGCGGGTGTCCATCCCCTTCTTGCCGACGCCCCCGCGCTTCTGCATCTTCCACTCGTCCGGGGACACCCGCTTGATGTACCCGAGGTGGGACAGGGTCACGATCTGGTCCTCTTCGGCGACCAGATCGCGGATCGTCAGCTCGCTCTTCGTCTCGACGATCCGGGTCCGCCGCGCGTCGGCGTACTTCTCGCGGACCGCCTTGAGCTCGTCGGACACGACCTGCATCAGCAGGACCTCCGACGCGAGGATCGCCTGGAGGCCGGCGATCGTCGCCTGGATCTCGGCGTACTCGGCCTCGATCTTGTCGCGCTCGAGGCCGGTCAGGCGCTGCAGGCGCATGTCGAGGATCGCGTTCGCCTGGAGCTCGGACAGCCCGAACCGGCTCATCAACCCGGTGCGCGCGAGGTCCGGCGTGGCGCTGGCGCGGATCAGCGCGATCACCTCGTCGATGTGGTCGAGCGCGATCCGCAGCCCTTCGAGGATGTGGGCCCGCTCCTGCGCCTTGCGCAGCCGGTACCGGGTCCGGCGCAGCACGACCTCGCGCCGGTGGCTCACGTAGTGCTGGATCAGCTCCAGCAGCGACAGGATCCGCGGCCGGTTGTTGACGATCGCGAGCAGGATCGCGCCGAACGTGCTCTGGAGCGCCGTGTGCTTGTACAGGTGGTTCAGCACCACCTCTTCGAACGCGTCGTGCTTGAGCTCGATCACGATCCGCATCCCGTGCCGATCGGACTCGTCGCGGAGGGCGTGGATCCCGTCGAGCTTCTTGTCGCGGACGAGCTCGGCGATCTCTTCGATCAGGCGGCTCTTGTTCACCTGGAACGGGATCTCGTCGATGATGATCGCGCGCCGCCCGTGGACCTCCTCGACCTGGGCCCGGCCGCGGACGATGATCCGGCCTCGCCCGGTGAGGTACGCGTCGCGGATCCCCGACCGGCCGTAGATCGTGCCCCCGGTCGGGAAGTCCGGCCCCGGCACCATCGCGAACAGCTCCTCGAACGACAGGTTCGGGTTCGCGATGTACGCGATGCACGCGTCGACGACCTCGCCGAGGTTGTGCGGCGGGATCTTGGTCGCCATCCCGACCGCGATCCCGTCGGCGCCGTTGACCAGCAGGTTCGGGAACGCCGCCGGCATCACCTGCGGCTCTTGGGTGGTGCCGTCGAAGTTCGGCACGAACCCGACCGTCTCCTCGTCGATGTCGACCAGCAGCTCCTCGGCGAGCCGGGTCATCTTGCACTCGGTGTACCGGTAGGCCGCCGCCGGGTCGCCGTCGACCGAGCCGAAGTTCCCCTGGCCGTCGACCAGCGGGTACCGCAGGTTCCACGGCTGGGCCATCCGGACGAGCGCGTCGTACACCGCGCTGTCGCCGTGCGGGTGGTACTTCTTGAGCACCTCGCCGACCACGCCGGCGCACTTGCTGTACTTCCGGTTGCTCTGGAGCCCCTCCTGGTCCATCGCGTACAGGATCCGGCGGTGGACCGGCTTCAGGCCGTCGCGCACGTCCGGCAGGGCGCGGCCGATGATGACCGACATCGAGTAGTCGAGGTAGCTCGACCGCATCTCGTCTTCGATCCGGATCGGGATCACGTGCTTCGCGAACGGTTCCACGCGGCCTCGGGGGTGGGACGCTCCACTTAACCGTTCCGCCGTGCCCCGCCGACGTGGCCCGCGCGCCGGTGGGACGCCGATCGCGCGCCGCCGATCCGCGCGGCGTCCGGGGTGTGGTACGGAGTCGCGATGTGGCTCCTCCTCTCGTCGCTCGCGCTCGCCGACACGCCCCAGGACCTCCTCGCCGCCGGGATGGCCGCCCAGCGCGCCGGCGACTCCGCGACCGCGATCGCGAAGTACGCGGCGTGCCTCGCGCTCGATCCGGGCAACGTCCCGTGTCACTGGGAGATCGGCTGGAGCTACTGGACCAAGAGCGACTGGGCGAACGTGGTCGCGCACTGGCACGAGGTGAAGGCCCGCGATCCGAACCACCCGGACCTCGCGAAGAACCTGCCGCTGGCCGAGGCGCAGCTCCAAGCGCGCAAGGCGACCGACCAGGCACTCGCCGCGGCCCCGACGACGATCCGGGCCCCGGTCGCCGCCGGGACCACGATCCGGCTGCGGGCGGTCGGCGACCTGATGATCGGCAGCGACTTCCCGGAGCCGGCGATCTTCCCGCCGAACGAGGGCAAGAACATCTTCGACGGCGTGGTCGACCTGCTGAAGGACGCGGACCTCACGTTCGGGAACTTCGAGGGCCCGCTGTGCGACTCGGGCACCACCAACAAGTGCAAGCCCGGCCAGAACTGCTACGCGTTCCGCACCCCGACGCGGTTCGCCGCGATCTACCGCGACGCGGGGTTCGACCTCGGGTCGACCGCGAACAACCACGCCGAGGACTTCGGGGTCCCGTGCCGGATCGAGACCGAGAACGCGCTCGCCGGCGTCGGGATCGCCACCTCCGGTCGCCCGGGCACCGTCGCGACCGAGACCGTGAACGGCGTGAAGATCGGGATGATCGGGTTCCACACGAGCAACAACTCGCACTGGGTCAACGACCACGAGACGGCGGCGAAGCTGGTCAAGGCGGTGGCGGCAGACCACGACCTCGTGATCGTCAGCTTTCACGGCGGGGCGGAGGGCTCGAAGGCCCAGCACGTCACCCCGGGGATGGAGCAGTTCTACGGCGAGGAGCGCGGCGACCTGCGGGCGTTCGCCCGGGTCGTGATCGGGGCCGGGGCGGACCTCGTGCTCGGGCACGGCCCGCACGTGCTGCGCGGGATGGAGGTGATCGACGGTCACCTCGTGGCGTACTCGATGGGGAACTTCGCCACCTACGGGCGGTTCAACCTCACGGGGCCGATGGGGGTGACCGAGGTGCTCGAGGTCACGCTCGGGCCGGACGGCAAGCTCGTATCGGGCAAGATCCTGCCGGTGAAGCAGGAGGGCGACGGGATCCCGGTCAAGGACCCGGAGGGACAGGCGATCGCGCTGATCCGGTCGCTGTCCGAGGCGGACTTCCCGACGACCGCGCCGGCGATCGGCAAGGACGGGACGTTCGCCCCCCGCTAGATCGATCCGAGTCCACCCGCGGACGGGAACCGCGCGATCTCGCTACAGCTTCTCGGCGTCCTTGAACAGGCGGTCGCCGACCGTCGCGAGCGCCGCCAGGTCGTGGACGTTGCCGTCGAGCCGCGGAATCTCCCGGTAGAACCCGCCGCCTCGGGCGAGCTGCCGCACCCGGACCGTCAGCGCCTGCTCGGCGACCCGGATCGCGTGCAGGCGCTTGTGGGCCATCCCGAGCCGCGCCATCACCGACGGGACCGTGGCCGGCGGCAGGTCGTGGCCGACCGCGTCCGCCAGCGCGCCGAGGATCTGCTTCGCGTCGTGGCTCTCGCCGTCGCACGCGTGGACCTGGTTCACGATCAGCCCGCCGCGCGGCAGATCCCTGCGGGCGAGCTCCTCCTGGAAGAACACCGCCACGTCGAGGCTCGACTCGTTCGGCGCGCACACCGTCACGAACGAGGTGTCCTTCGACCGGAACAGCTCGACCACCGACTGGTGCCGCTCGACGAACCCCTTGTACAGCCCCTGGAAGTCCTCGAAGAACGTCGTGAGGTCATCGAGGAAGTCCTTGCCGAACACGTACGACAGCAGGCGGTACACGACGGCACTCGTGCCGAACATCAGCCGCCGACCGAGCACGGCGTTGCTGTCGGACGGCTGGAGGAACCACTTCAGCACGCGCTCGTCGAGGAAGTTGATCAGCCGGCCCGGGCTCTCGAGGAAGTCGAGCGCGTTCTTCACCGGCGGCGTGTCGAGCACCAGCAGGTCGTACCGGTCGCTCGTCACGAGGTCGTACAGCTTCTCGGTCGCCATGTAGTCCTGCGACCCGGCGAACGTGTCGGCCATGTGCCGGTACACGTGGTTCTTCAGGATCCGATCCCGCGCCGCCGGATCGGTCGCGATCCGGGCGATCAGGTTGTCGAACGTCGACCGCGAGTCGAGCATCATCGCCCACAGCTCGCCGGACGTCTCGACCCCGAGGGACTGCAGATCGATCCTCGTCTCCTCGTTGCCGAACTCTTTCAGCCCGAGGCTGTTCGCGAGCCGACGCGCCGGGTCGATCGTCAACACCAGCGCCCGGCGCCCGCGGATCGCGCCGCCGAGCCCGATCGTCGCCGCGGTGGTGGTCTTGCCGACCCCGCCCGCGCCGACGCACACCACGAGCCGCGTGTCGCGCAGCCACCGGTCCATGTCGAACGGCGTCAGCTCCACTGGAGCTCCCGCCGGGTGACCCCGACCAGCCGGCCGAGGTGGACCGCGACGCTCTCGACGACCTGCTTCGGCGTCCCGCCGGGGGGGGCCGGCGGCACCAGCAGCGCCTCGCGCCCGAACACCTCGCCGAGCCGGGACGCGCTGTCGGCGGTGCCCTGCTCGAGCTCGTCCTCCCACCGGCCGGCCCGGACGAACTCGGCCTGGAGTGCCGTGGTGTCCGCCGCGCCGAGCCGCCGGATCAGCTCGCGCTCCTCGGGGACGAGGGTCGGCAGCGTGGCGCGGTTCAGGAACACGACCGGCGGCTTCGACAGCAGCTCGAACTTCGCGAGCCGATCGCGCGTCTCGACCGTCTCGTTGACCACCATCTCCTCCGGCAGCGCCACCAGCGCGATCCGGGTGGTGGGCGCCTGGAGGGTCGCCCGGAGCTCGGTCGCCCGGTTCCGGACCGGGCCCGACCGGAACAGCCCGAGCGCCGACCGGGTCACGTCGAGCAGCGAGAACGCGTGGCCGGACGCCGGCAGATCCGCGACCACCAGGTCGTACTTCCCGACGTGGTCCATCAGCGCCGACAGGGTCACGATCTCCTGCGAGCCCGGGGTGAAGTCGAGGAACCGCGACACCATCCGGTTCTGCAGGATCAGCGACACCACCCGGCGGCTCGGGACCAGCGACTGGAGGAACGCGGTCAGCGCGTCGATCCACCGGAGGTTCGCGATCTCCAGGCCGTCGCGGATCTTGATCGGCTGGAACGGGGGCTCCCGGCCGAAGATCGGGGTGAACGCCGGACGCTGGCTGTCGATCTCGACCAGCAGCGTCTTCTTGCCCCGGACCGCCGCGATCAGCGCGAGCGCCGACGCGAACGTGGTCTTCCCGGTTCCGCCCTTGCCGGTGACCATGACCAGCCGGCTGTCGAGCAGCGCGCGGAGCTGGTCCGGCGCGGCCGCTGCGGCTTCGTTTCCTGCCACCGGCACCCGGCACTCCTTGCAGGGGCGGCCGGGACCCGATGGCCCGCCCCGCCGACGAGGTGAGTCTATTCCCGACGCCCCGGTTCCGCGAGTTCCGACAGGTCTCGGATCAGATGTCGAGGTTCCGCACGAGCAGCGCGTTCTCCTGGATGAAGTCCCGCCGGGGCTCCACCGCGTCCCCCATCAGGATCGTGAACATCTCGTCGGCCGCGACGAGGTTCTCGAAGTCGACCCGCTGGAGCGTGCGGACGCTCGGGTCGAGCGTGGTCTCCCACAGCTGCTCGGGGTTCATCTCGCCGAGGCCCTTGTACCGCTGGATGTCGTATCCGCGCTGGGCGAGCTCGAGCGCGGCGGCGAGCGCCTCGCGGTACGTGTGGACCTCCCGCTCGACCTGCGGACCCTTGATCCGCAACGGCAGCGGCGCGATCTCGGCCAGCCGGCGGTACAGCGCGGTCAGCGACGCATGATCGCCGAGATCGCTCGTCAGCCGCAGATCGCGCTCGTCGCCGCGAAACTCGATCCCGACGATCATCGCCGGCTCGGGCCCCTCGTCCGCCCGGACGAACAGCACCCGCATCCGGTTCTCGATCTCGGGCAGCCGCGTCCGGAACGTCGCGATCACCTGGTCGAGCGCGGCCGGGTCCGCTGGCATCACCCCGCCGGTGACCTCGTAGAACGTGTCGACGACCGACGGCGGGTACCGCCGCTCGATCTTGCCGAGGCGGTTGACGTACTGCCGGAGCAGGTCGATCCACTCCGGCATCACCTCGGCCGGGAGCCAGCCGGCGTCCGGGTCGGCGTCGGCCTCGGTCCCCGCGGCCGCGGCGGTCCCCGTGCGGACCCGGAGCCCCTCGCTCGCCTGGTCGAGGAAGAACGCCTCCTGCGCCGCCTCGTCCTTGATGTACTGCTCCTTCTTGCCCTTCTTGACGCGGTACAGCGGGGGCTGCGCGATGAACAGGTGCCCGCCCTCGATGATCTCGCGCATCTGGCGGTAGAAGAACGTCAACAGCAGGGTCCGGATGTGGCTGCCGTCGACGTCGGCGTCGGTCATCAGGATGATCCGGCCGTACCGGAGCTTCGACGGGTCGTAGTCCTCGCCGATCCCGCACCCGAGGGCCGACACGATGGTTCGGACCTCGTTGTTCGCGATCATCTTGTCGAACCGGGCCTTCTCGACGTTCAGGATCTTGCCCTTCAGCGGCAGCACCGCCTGGGTCCGCCGATCCCGCCCCTGCTTCGCCGAACCGCCGGCGGAGTCGCCCTCGACCAGGTACAGCTCGCACTTGTCCGGGTCGCGCTCCTGGCAGTCCGCGAGCTTGCCGGGCAGATCGCCACCATCGAACACGCTCTTGCGACGGGCGAGCTCCCGGGCCTTCCGCGCCGCCTCGCGCGCCCGCGACGACTCGACCGCCTTCTGGACCACGACCCGCGCGATCTGCGGGTTCTCGTCGAGGAACACGGTGAGCTGCTCGTTCACCACCGTCTCGACCAGGCCCTTGACCTCGGAGTTCCCGAGCTTGCCCTTCGTCTGGCCCTCGAACTGCGGCTCGGGCACCCGGACCGACAGCACGACGGTCAGCCCCTCGCGGATGTCCTCCCCGGAAAGCTGGACGCCCTTGTCGACCTTCTTGACCGCCTGCTGGGCGTACACGTTGACCGTCCGGGTCAGCGCAGCCTTCAGGCCGGACACGTGGGTCCCGCCGTCGACGGTGTTGATGTTGTTCACGAACGAGTGGAGCGTCTCGGCGTACGCCGTGGTCCACTGCATCGCGCAGTCGACCTGGATCCCGTCCTTCTCGCCGAGGATCCGGATCGGCGGCGCGTGCAGCGGGGTCCGGGCCGCGTCGAGGTACTCGACGAAGCTCACCACGCCGCCCTCGTACTTGTACAGGTCCTCCCGCTCGGACCGTTGGTCGAACAGCCGGATCGTGAGGCCCGGGTTCAGGAACGCGAGCTCGCGCAGGCGCTGCGACAGCACCTCGTACTCGAACTCCGTCGTCTCGGTGAAGATCTCGGGGTCCGGCCAGAACCGGATCGTGGTGCCGCGGCGGTTCTTGCCGTCGATCGCCGCCTCCGGACCGAGATCCGCGAGATCGGCGATCGGGACGCCCTTCTCGTACCCCTGGTGGTAGTGATGGCCCTGGCGCCAGATGTCGAGGTGGAGCAGCTTCGACAGCGCGTTCACGCACGACACACCGACGCCGTGCAGGCCGCCGGACACCTTGTACGAGCTCGAGTCGAACTTGCCGCCGGCGTGGAGCACCGTCATCACGATCTCGGCGGCCGGGCGGCCCTCCTCCTCGTGCATGTCGACCGGGATCCCGCGCCCGTCGTCGATCACCGAGCACGAGCCATCGTCGTGCAGGGTGACGATCACCTCGGTGCAGTAGCCGGCGAGGGCCTCGTCCACCGCGTTGTCGACCACCTCGTACACCAGGTGGTGCAGCCCGCGTGGCCCGGTGGTGCCGATGTACATTCCGGGCCGCTTTCGCACGGCTTCGAGGCCTTCGAGCACCTGGATGTTCGCGGATGTGTAGTTGTCGCTCGTCTCCGCTGCCGGGGTCGGCTCCATCCAGTCTCCGCTGTCGGGGGGGCGTGATGCGCGGTGGGAGGGCGGCGGAAGGGTTCGATCGGTCGCTGCCGCGCGCGGGTGCGACCTCCGCCGGACGTCCCTGTTATCCCGGCGCACCCCCGAGGGCACGGCCCGGCCCGTGCGGGGCCCCCGGCTCGAGCCGCCCGCCGTCGACCAGGATCCCGAGGGTGTCGGCCGCCGGCAGCGCGTCGCACAGCGGCCGGGGATCGGTGGTGGTGGCGAACACCTGCGCCCCGAGCGAGCCGAGCGCGGTCACGAGCCGCGCGGTCCTCGCGGCGTCGAGCTCGCTC
>JBEBJW010000030.1:0-15298 GCA_040079715.1 Myxococcota bacterium
GCCCCCCACGAAGCGCTCAGGGTGGGGCCCCCCACGAAGCGCTCAGGGTGGGGCCCCCGACGATGCGCTCAGCGCGGCCCGGAGCGCGGCGGCGGTCCAGGTCCGCGGAGACTGCTCGGCCTCGTGGACCAGCCGGACCAGGGTCGCGTTCAGCGGGGCCGGCCCGACCGCGACGATCGCGCCGTTCAGCTCGTCGACCTCGGTCAGGCGCCCGCGCGCGAGATCGTCGGCCATCGACGACCGCGCCTCGGGGTCGATCCGGATCATCGCCGCCGCCGCCCGGAAGAACAGCCAGTCCGGCAGGCGGAGCACCGTCGGGGCGAGCCCGGGGCGGACCCGGCCGATCCCACGGGGGCGAATCCCGGCGACGCGCAGCACTCGGCGCCCCTCGTCGATCACGTCGGCCGAGATCGTCCGGAACCCGCGATCGGCGAGCATCGACCGCAGCGGCAGACCCGACAGCGCGTTCACCGCGTTGTTCAGGTTCACCAACAGCTTCCCCCACGACACCCCGGGGACGTCCGGGTGGGTGTGGGCCTCGAGGCCGCCCGCGCGCAGCGCCGCCACCACCGCTGCGCCGTCCGGCGGGAGCACGATCGGGCCGGACGTGCCCTGGTGGAGCCGCCCGTCTGCGGTCCACACCACGTTGAACGTCACCATCCCCGGCCAGATCGGACGTCCGGGCAGCTCCTCGGCGAGGATCCCCGGGTTCGACACGCCGTTCTGGAGGCTCGCGACCGGCACCCCCGGCGCCAGGACCGCCCCCAACGACCGCGCTGCGGCCCGGGTGTCGGACGACTTGGTCGTGACGAGCACCACGTCGCACCCGGCGACCGCTCCGACGTCGGTCGTCACCGCGAGCCGCTCCGGCCCGAGGTGGATCGTCGGGGCGTCGAACCGCGACAGGTCGAGGCCGTCGCGCAGCCGGTCGACCAGCCACGGTCGGCCGACCAGCACGACCCGCGCTCCGCCGTGGGCCAGCCGCGCGCCCACCGCGGTGCCGATCGCGCCGGCGCCGACGATCCCGACGTTCACTCGGGATCCGCCCGGCGACTGCTCCCCAGGCACGTCAGGGCGCGATCGCGCGGTCGATCGCCGCCTTCAGCTCGGGCGCGTCCGGGGTCACCTTCGGTGACAACCGGGCGACCACCTGGCCGTCGCGGCCGACCACGAACTTCTCGAAGTTCCAGGTGATGTCCTTGTTCCCGCCGGCCTCGCTCGCCACCAGCCACTGGTACAGCGCCGACCGTCCGGACCCGTTCACGTCCTGCTTCTCGAGCAACGGGAACGTCACCCCGTAGTTCAGCTTGCAGAACGTCGCGATCTCCTCCTTGGTGCCCG
Source organism: Myxococcota bacterium (assembly GCA_040079715.1). GTDB lineage: Bacteria > Myxococcota_A > UBA796 > UBA796 > JACKER01. The sequence goes on from JBEBJW010000030.1 coordinate 1,342, forward strand.
GCTCCTGGGCGCCGAACTGGTTCGACGGGACCCCGACGATCACGAGCCCGCGGTCCTTGTTCGCGGTCCACAGCGCCTGGAGGCCCTCGTACTGCGGGGTCAGGCCGCACTTGCTGGCCACGTTCACGAACAGCACGGCCTTGCCGGACAGCTCGGACGACGGGAACGGCGTCCCGTCCAACCGGACGAGGGCCAGGGACATCAGCGGGTTCATCGGCGACCTCCTGCCCGCGCCCCGTAACGTCGCGGTCCGCCGCGTCAGCCCCGCTCGATCGTCTCGTCGACCGACAGCTCGTCGTAGTCCTGGGTCGGCGCGTCCTCGGTCTCGAACCACGGCTCGTCGAGCGACAGGTCGTCCTCGCCGATCGGCGCGAGCGGCTCGTACGGGGCGGTGAGCTGGGCCCGTGCGCCGTTCAGCCGGGTCAGCACCTTGTTCGCCGACTCGGCCTGGACGGGGTCGGTCGCGTACCGGTCCGGGTGGAACCGCTTCACCAGCCGCCGGTGGGTGTCCTTGATCCGACGGGGGGACGCGTCGAGCGGCAGGCCGAGCTCGCCGAACGCCCGCAGCCGGGTGACCGACATCCGGAGCGCGTCGCCGACCACCACGTCGAGGTCGACCCCGAGGCGACCGGCGATCCCGGCGAGCGCGTCGATCCGCACCGCTTCGACCTTCGGCGCGCACACCTGGTGAAGCAGGCCGTGGACCAGGAGCTCGTGTTCGCCGGGATCGAGCGGGATCCCGTGCTCGATCGCCGACACCCACACCGCACCGCTCGCTCCTCGCGCGTGGAGCCAGCGCACCAGGTGGTCACGGTCGAACGGGGACAGCATGTCGGTCCGTAGTATCGCGTTCTGCGACCTGCCCGGACGGGTAGGTTCGCGAGAAACCGCTGCCCGCAAGCGTCTCCGCGCATAGAATCGGGCCTGGGCTTGAAGGCACCTCCGCGGTGCCCACGGTACGGAGCACGAGGATGTCGGATCGAACCCGCCGAGACGAGAAGGAGGACACGCTCACCCGGGAGAAGACCGAGGAGCCGAAGAAGTTCAAGGTCCTCCTCCTGAACGACGACTACACCTCGATGGAGTTCGTCGTTTGGGTGCTGATGACCATCTTCCGCCACTCTCAGGCATCGGCCACCCGGGTCATGCTCCACATCCACAACAACGGATCCGGGATCGCCGGCGTGTACAGCCGAGAGGTCGCCGAGACCCGGATCGCACAGGTGCTCGAGGTCGCGAAGGAGTCGGGTCACCCGCTCCAATGCACCATGGAGCCCGAGTAGCCGAGTAGGGGTACCGACCGATGTTCAGCGACGATCTGCGTGTGGCGATGGGAATGGCGCTCGAGGACGCGCGTCAGCGGCGACACGAGTTCCTCACCCTCGAGCACCTGCTGTTCGGGCTGCTCCACGACCCGAGGGCCGGCGAGATCCTCGAGGCGTGCGGAGCGAACCTGAAGCAGCTCGAGAAGGAGCTGGTGGAGTACCTGGAGGGGGTCGATCCGATCGACATCGAGGGCGACTACGAGCCGATCCAGACCCTCGGGTTCCGACGGGTGCTGAACCGGGCGCTGCTCCACGTCCAGAGCCAGAACAAGGGCCAGGTGGACGGCGGCAACGTGCTGGTGGCGCTGTACGCCGAGCCGGACTCGCCCGCGGTGTTCATGCTGAAGAAGCAGGGCGTCGATCGGCTCGACGTGGTCAGCTACGTCTCGCACGGGATCCGCAAGAAGGGCCCGCGCAAGGACGTGGGCGCCCCCGCCGGAGCCGGCGACGGGGAAGACGCGAAGCGCTCGCCGAACGAGGCGCTGGCGGACTTCACGACCGATCTCTACCAGCGCGCCGCCGACGGCAAGATCGACCCGCTGATCGGCCGGGCGGACGAGCTCCAGCGCGCGATCCACATCCTCGCCCGCCGGCGGAAGAACAACCCGCTGTTCATCGGCGACTCGGGCGTCGGCAAGACCGCGATCGTCGAGGGCCTCGCGAAGGCGATCTTCGAGGGCACCGTCCCCGAGATGCTGAAGGGCGTCCACATCTACGCGCTCGACATGGGCGCGCTGATGGCCGGCACCCGGTACCGCGGCGACTTCGAGGATCGGCTGAAGGGCGTGATCCAAGCGCTCGAAGACAACGCCGAGGCCGTGCTGTTCATCGACGAGATCCACGTGATCGTCGGGGCAGGCGCCACGAGCGGCGGCTCGATGGACGCGTCGAACCTGCTGAAGCCGGCGCTCGCCTCCGGGCGGCTCCGGTGCATCGGCTCGACCACCCACGAGGACTTCCGTCAGTCGTTCGGCAAGGACAAGGCCCTGTCCAGGCGGTTCCAGACGATCGAGGTCACCGAGCCGTCCCAGGACGACGCGATCGCGATCCTCCGCGGGCTCCAGCCGCGGTACGAGGAGCACCACGAGCTCACCTACGTGGCCGAGGCGATCGAGCAGTCGGTGAAGCTGTCGTCGCGGTACATCACCGACCGTCAGCTCCCCGACAAGGCGATCGACGTGATGGACGAGGTGGGCGCCGCGGTCCACCTCGCCGGCCGACCGAAGGTCGAGGTGCTCGACGTGGAGGAGACCGTCGCCCGGATCGCCCGGGTGCCGCCGAAGCAGGTCACCACCGAAGATCGTGACAAGCTGAAGAACCTCGAGCCGGATCTGCGGCGGGTGATCTTCGGCCAAGACAAGGCGATCGAGGCGGTGGTGTCGTCGATCAAGCTCGCCCGGGCCGGGATCGCCAGCCCCCGCAAGCCCGTCGGCAGCTTCCTGTTCGCCGGGCCCACCGGCGTCGGCAAGACCGAGCTCGCGCGTCAATTGGCGTTGCACCTCGGGATCGCGTTCCACAAGTTCGACATGTCCGAGTACATGGAGAAGCACGCGGTCAGCCGGCTGATCGGCGCGCCTCCGGGCTACGTCGGGTTCGAGCAGGGCGGGCTGCTGACCGACGCGGTCCACAAGTCGCCGCACTCGGTCGTGGTGCTCGACGAGATCGAGAAGGCCCACCCGGACATCTTCAACATCCTGCTCCAGGTGATGGACTCGGCCACGTTGACCGACAACAACGGCCGCAAGACCGACTTCCGGAACACGATCGTGATCCTGACCACCAACGCAGGCGCCCGCGAGCAGGCCAAGTCCGGCCTCGGGTTCACCCCGGCGGTGGGGTCGACCCGGGCCGACACGGTGCTCAAGGACGTGTTCCCGCCCGAGTTCCGCAACCGGCTCGACTCGGTCGTCGTGTTCGAGCACCTCCCGGAAGACGTGATCCTGCTGATCGTCGACAAGTTCCTGCTCGAGCTCGAGCACCAGCTGGTCGAGCGCAACGTGACCCTCGCCGCCACCGACGCCGCGCGGAAGTTCTTCCTGAAGGAAGGCTACAAGCCGGAGTTCGGGGCGCGCGAGATGGGGCGGGTCGTCCAGGAGCACGTCAAGCGGCCGCTGGCGGACGAGATCCTGTTCGGCACCCTCCGCGAGGGCGGGCACGCCGAGATCGACTACGTCGACGGCAAGATCGTCGTCCACGCGCGCAAGAACACCGACGACGACACCACCGCGCCGGACGAGCGCGCCAAGGCCACCACCGGGTCGGACGAGCCGGACGCGTAGCCTGCGCCGTGCACCGGCGGCAGCGTCGGGCGGCCCCGGCCTGCGGCCGGTCGGGGTCCTCCGGGGTCGCGGCCGAGCCCCTCCGCAGCCTCCTCGCGGGCCATCCCGCTCCGCGGGCGGCCCCCTGCGGGGTCTGCTCCGGCGGCCGCTCCGTCCTCGCGGGCTCGGACCGCGCTGCGCGCGCCCTGCGGCCCCCTGCCGCGATCCGCGCGGCGCTCCAGTGACCGCTCCCTCCACCGACGACGTAGGTCGCCGTGCAGTTCCCGGGCGACTTCCTCGCGCGGCCGGAGCGGTCGAGCCGGCCTGATCCTCACGGATCGCGATCGGTCCGCGGAGCGTCCGGTGGCGCCACCGGTGGGGCGGGCGGAGGCGCGTCGAGCACCTCGCGGACCCGCTGGGTGAGCTGGCTCGGGGTGAACGGCTTGTTCAGGAACGGGTCGCGCGCCTCGACGATCCCGTGCCGCGCGACGGCGTCCTCGATGTACCCGCTCATGAACAGCACCCGCAGCCCCGGCATCCGCGCCTTGAGCAGCGCGGCGAGCGCCGTGCCGGGCATCGTCGGCATCACGAGATCGGTCAGCAGCAGGTCGATCCGGCGGTCGGTCTCGCCGGCGAGCGTCACCGCGCGGCCGGGGTCGCCGATCTCGAGCACCTGGTACCCGTGTTGGCCGAGGATCCGGCGGATCACCCGGCGGACGGTCTCGTCGTCCTCGACCAGCAGGATCGTCTCGGTCCCACCGCGGCCGTCGTTCGTCGGACGCGGTCGCGGCATCGGCTCGCCCTCGACCGCGGGCAGGCAGATCCGGAACTCCGAGCCGGCGCCGAGCGCGGTCGTCACCTCGATCTGGCCGCCCGACTGCCGGACCACCCCGAACACCGTGGCGAGGCCGAGCCCCGTGCCCCGACCGAGCCCCTTGGTGGTGAAGAACGGCTCGAACAGGTGCGCGACGACCTCGGGGGCCATCCCGTGGCCGGTGTCGCGGACGGTGATCGACACGTACCGCCCGGGGGCGAGCTCGGGGGATCGCAGATCCGCGGCCGCCAGGTCGACCGCGCCGGTGCGGATCTCGAGCCGTCCGCCGTTCGGCATCGCGTCGCGGGCGTTGACCGCGAGGTTCATCACGAGCTGCTCGAGCTGGCCGGGGTCGATCCGCACCCGGCGCGGGCCGTGATCGAACGCGACCGACAGCGTCACGTCCTCGCCGATCAGCCGTCGGAGCAGCCGCTCGGTGTCGCCGAGCACGTCCTGCGGATCGAGCACCCGCGCCATCACCACCTGCGACCGGCTGAACGTCAGGAGCTGGCGGGTGAGCGCCGCGGCCCGCTCGGCGGCCCCGAAGATGTCCGCCACCGACTCCTGGAGCGGGTCGTCGGCCGGGAGCTGGCCGGCGAGCAGCCCCGCCGAGGTCGAGATCACGGTCAGCAGGTTGTTGAAGTCGTGGGCGACCCCGCCGGCGAGGGTGCCGATCGCCTCCATCTTCTGGGACTGGCGGAGCTGGGACTCGAGGCGGACCCGATCGCTCACGTCGGTCCAGATCCCGATCACGTCGCCGGTCGGCTGGCCGTCGGGGCCGCGGATCAGCCGCTTGTCGTCCGCGATCCACACCCAGCTCCCGTCCCGCCGCCGGAACCGGTACTCGATCACCTGGTGGTCGACGGTGTACGGCTGCGGGTGCGCGGCGAGCACCCGCGCGCGGTCGTCGGGGTGGAGGTGGTCGGCCCACCAGGCGTTGTCCCCGGCTTCGTCCGCGCGGTACCCGGTCAGGCGCTCGAACCCGTCGGACAGCCAGGTGGTGCGCACGTCCCCGGGGACGACCTGCAGGGCGTACAGCGCTCCGGGGATCAGCGCCACGATCCGGCGGACCGACGCCTCGGCCTGGGTCCGACCCACGAACTCGCCGATGTGCCCGCCGATCGCGCCGAGCAGCCCCGGGTCGACCGGCGAGGTCGCCTCGGCCAGCGTGATCACCGCCAGGATCTGTTGCTTCGGCCCCACGATCGGGATCGCGAGGGTCGGCGGGCGGCCGGCGCTGGCGGGGCGCCGGTCGCGCACCGCCCGGTCGACCAGCGACCGATCCGGCAGGGCTGCGGTCCCCGATCGGTGGCGGACCTCGATCCCACCGTCGTCGTGGACCGTCCACAGGGCGGCCCCCGTCGCCTCGACCACCGCCGCGAGCGCGGACAGCAGCGCTGGTCCGGCGTCGGAGAACGACCGGGACGTCGAGAGCACCCGGGCCACCGCGGCCTCGATCGCGCGCTGGCGCTCGATCTCCCGCCGCTCGGTCACGTCGACCGCCGCCCCGACGACCCGCACCGGGGCGCCGGCCGCGTCCCGCACGACCTCCGCTCGGGTCGACACCCACCGGACCGCGCCGTCCGGTAGGGCGTACCGGAACTCGATCGTCGGGTACTGCCCGTCGCGGACCGCTTGCTCCATCGCGGCGATCACCCGCGCCCGATCGGCCTCGGCCACGTGCTCGACGAACGAGCCGGCGGGGCGGGTCGCGCCGTCCCAGCCGAGCAGCGTCGCGGCGGCGTCGTCGAGGGTGGTGCGGCCGGTGGCGAGGTCCCACTGCCAGGTCCCGACCCGACCCGCCAACAGCGCGGTTCGGAGGCGGGCCTGGTTCGCCCGGAGATCCGCCTCGCGTCGCTCGATCGCGCGGCGACGGTCCTGGTCCTCGCGCTCGAGCCGCTTGCGGTCGGTCACGTCGGCGACGCTGCCGTGCCACCAGGTGCTCCCGTCGCGCTCGCGGACCGGGACCGAGTGCCCCTCGACCCACACCTCGCCGCGATCCGGGTGGAGGACCCTGAACTCGGACCGCCACGGGGTCATCGCGTCCTGCGACAGGGCGATCGAGGCCCGGACGACGCTCACGTCGTCGGGGTGGATCCGGTCGAACACCGGACCGGCGTCGGCGGCGACCTCCTCGGGCCGCAGGCCGTACAGCTCGACGATCCGCGGGGAGGCGTACGGCATGCTCCACGACCCGGACGGGTCCGCGCGGAACGAGCACAGCAGCACCGGGGCGACGGCCGCCATCTCGCCCAGCCGACGCTCGGGGATCGACAGCCCGGACGCCGCGGACGAACGGAGCGTGACGACCCACCCCGGTCCGCCGGCGAGCGGCGCCGCCGCGATCGACGCCGCGAGCGCGATCGGCGTTCCGTCGTCGAGCCGGCGCCCGGTCAGCTCGAGCCGGCCCGGCCCCGGCGGCGGCCAGCCGTGCGGGATCGCGCGGTGGATCGAGCCTCCGGCCAGGCGCCCGCCGAACAGGGCCTCCGCCGCGGGGTTCTCGGCGACGACCGTGGCGGAGGCGTCGACCGCCACGATCGCGTCCGGCGATGCGGCGACCAGGGTCTCCCACGGGGTCTCCGACCTGGGCGTCACGCGACCTCCGAACCGCGGAACGGTACCTCGGGCCGGCCGGCGGGACACCGGATATTTTCAGAGAATGCGCGACCCGACGCCGCTCCGCGATGCCCTCGCTGCCCTGGTGGGGATCACCGATCGACGTCCGGACTGCGATCCGCCGGCGGTGGGGCGCGAGGCGAGGGGGGACGGGTTCGTCCGGTCGGAGGTCACGTATCGAGACTCCGACGGTACGCCGATCCCCGCGGTGTTGGTCGCGCCGATCGGGGCGGGCCCGTTTCCGGGGGCCGTCGTGTTCCACCCGCACGACCCGGGGCGGTGCCACCTCGGGAAATCCGGGGTCGAGGGCCTGGCGATCGAGCTCGCCCGCCGCGGGATCGTGGTGCTGGCACCGGACGCGCGGGGGTACGAGGACCGCCGGATCGGCGGGTCCGGCACCGCGCCCCACCCGTCGGACGCGCTCCAGCACTGGAACGCGGTGGCTCACGCCCTGGTGGTCGGCGACACGCTGGCCCGGCGGGTGATCGACGACGGCCTGCGGGCGGTGTCGATGCTGTCGGATCACCCGGCGGTGATCCGCGGGACGGTCGGGGTGCTGGGGTCCGGCGGCCCGCTGGCGCTGTTCGTGGCCGCGCTCGACGCCCGGGTGCGGTGGTGCGTCGCGGATCGCGGCGTGGTGTCGTACCGGCAAGCCCTGCTCCGCGGGTTGCCGATCGACCCGTCGCTGCTGGTGCCGGGGATCGCGAACGTGGTCGAGCTGGACGACGTGATCGGCCTGCTCGCCCCCCGCCCGACGCTGCTGGTGTCGACCGAGGGGGACCCGTCGGACACCGCGCGGATGGTGAAGGGCGGCTGGGCCGGGCTCCACCACCTCAAGCTGCGGCCGGGGGCCCACCCGGGCGAGGCGATCGTCCGGTGGGTCGCCGAGCGCAGAGCTGGCTAGGAGCGCTCGGGAATGCTCCCTTCAGGGAGCGTTCACGCGCTCCTGACGCGAGTCTTCGGGCCGCCGTCCCGGCTCGCTGGGACGACTCGGAGCGACCGAGGGACCGCAGGTCCGGACCGCCCCCAACGGTACAACCGGCACTTGCATCGGACCGAGGAGCCGCAGGGAGCGGAGGGTCGCCCGGAGGGCGGCGGTCCGAAGGCGAGCCATCGGCATCTAGCAGGCCGGGAACCTCGCGAAGCGAGCTTTCCCGAGGCCTGCTAGAACGTCACAGGGGCGCAGATCCCGGTGACCGGGTCGAGCTCCGAGCACTCCACCGCCCACACGCAGTCCATCCACTCGGCCGCCTGGCGCTCGTTGCCGAGCTCGGGCGGATCCGACGGATTGGCGCGGTTGTACGGGTTGTACTCGCCCATCGGGCCCGAGTTCTTGAGCGCGGTCTCGCAGCTCTCCTCGCACCGGCCCCGGGAGTCTTCGAGCGACACACCCGGGATCGCGATCCCGCACTGGGCGGGGTCGTACAGGCGGGCGCAGCTGTCCTGGCAGTTGTGGCTGCACCCACCGACCGCGGACCCGAGCGCTGCCGCCAGCGCCACCGCGATCGCCCCGCGCCCCATCGACGATCGGATCACCGATGGCTCCGCGCGCGCCAGGTGGTGGGGGCCCAGCCGAGCCACGACGCCACCGGCTCCCGCGGCGCCGCGGACACCGACGCCGACTCGCCCGCCGTGGGCTCCGCCGCCGCCGCCTCCACCGACGCCGTACGCGGGATCGACGGGACGCCCCGCCCGCCGTCGCGCTCCCAGGTTGGGTTTCCGGACGCCTGGCCGTGGTGCATCGGTCCTCCGTCGGGCGCCAACGTATTCCGACCCCGAACGGACCGCCACGGTCGCGCCGCCCGCCGACCCGGGTTACCGAACGCCCCGATGCGTCACGGTGCGGTGCTCGCCGCGGTCTGTTCGTTGGTCCTCGCCTCGGTCGCCACCGGCTGCGCGCCGCCGTGCCGCCAGGTCTGCCGGAAGGTCCTCGGCTGCGGCATCGACAGCGAGCGGGTCGCGCTCGACGAGTGCGAGACGAGCTGCGTCAGCCAGGAGCGGTTGTACGAGATCTGGGACGACCAGCACATGCAGGACCTGTTCGAGGACCACAAGCGGTGCCTGTCGTCGTCGTCGTGCGACGAGATCGCCGCCGGCGAGTGCTACGAGGGGTACGAGGAGCTGTTCGTGTTCGATCCCGACAAGGAGATCGACGCGATCACCCCGCCCGTGAGCTCACCGCAGTAGCTTCCGCAGCGCGCGGGCGGCGGTCGCCGGCGGTCCGGCCACCGCGGCCAACACCGCGGCTCCCGGCGCGCCCCGCTCGACCAGCGCCCCGTATCGGGCGGCGGTGATCCCGCCGAGCGCGTACACGGGCCGCTCCCCGGCGATCTCCAGGTACCGATCCGGCCCCAGCGGCCGCCGATGATCGGTCGGCTTCGACAGGGGCGCCCACACCGGCGACAGAAGCGCGTATCGGGCCCCCGCGGCCAGCGCGGCGTCGACCTCGGCGGGGTCGTGGGTGCTGGCGGCGAACGCGAGGCCGTCCGGCGGCGGGGTCCCGGCGGTCAAGTGCACCGTCAGGCCGCGCTCGCGGCACAGCTCGCGCGCGTGCGGGTTCCGGTCGTGGACCACGACCGTCGGGATCGCGGCGACGGCGGCGTCGAGCACCTCGTCGAGCGCGCCGTACGGCAGGTCCGGCTCCCGGATCACCACCACCTCGAGCCCGGCCGCGCCGAGCGCCCGCAGCCAGGGGACGAGCGAGGCCGCGGTCCCGGTCCCGGCGGTGATCGCCACCAGTCGGGTGGGCACCTACGGACCGAGCCGGCCGTCGAGCGGCGAGGAGGCAGTGGCGTGCAGGCGCCGCTCCATCCGGCCCGCCTCGAACGCGAGCCGCCCGGCGATCACCGCGTGGCGGAACGACTCCGCCATCTTCACCGGGTCGCGGGCGGCCGCGATCGCCGTGTTCAGCAGGACGCCGTCTGCGCCGAGCTCCATCGCGATCGCCGCGTCGGACGCGGTCCCGACCCCGGCGTCCACGATCAGCGGGACGGTGACGGCCTCCCGGATCAGCATCAGCCGGGCGGGATCGCGGATCCCGAGCCCGGACCCGATCGGGGCGGCGAGCGGCATCACCGCGACGCACCCGAGGTCCTGCAGGCGCCGGCACACCACCGGGTCGTCGGGGCAGTACGGCAGCACCTGGAACCCGTCCTTCACCAGCACCCGGGCCGCCTCGAGCGTGCCCTCCGCGTCCGGCCACAGGGTGCGATCGTCGCCGACCACCTCGAGCTTGACCAGCGACGTGCCGAGCAGCTCGCGGCCGAGGCGAGCGGTGATCACCGCGTCTTCGGGCGTGTAGCAGCCGGCGGTGTTCGGCAGGAGGGTGATCGTGGACCGATCGATGAAGTCGAGGACGCCCGCGCCGTCCGGGGCGTCGAGATCGACCCGTCGGAGCGCGATCGTGACCATCCGGGTGTCGGCCGCGAGGTGGCACGCCCGCATCTGACCGAAGTCGGCGTACCGGCCGGTGCCGACGATCAGGCGCGACTGGAGGGTCAGGGGTCCGATCCGGAGCATGTGTGGTCCTATCCCCGATCCGCGCCCAGCGGTCGGCCGGTCGACATCGGGAAGATTTCCGTCGGTGGTTGAACGGGTTCGAGGTGGACGATCGCCGATCGGTCGGGTAGCGGACGGGCCGACCCGGCGATCTCCGTTAGAGTACCGGTCCTGTGCGGGAATGGTCCCCCGGAGGGGTTCGGCATGCGGATGGGTCCGGTGGTTCGGTTCGGCGCGGTCGGTGCGGCTGCGCTGGTGCTCGCGTCGTGTGGTGCCAAGTACAAGCCGGGTGACCCGGTGATCAGCGGCTACGACCGCGCGGTCCGGTTCCCGGTCGCGCGCTCGCACGAGGGGTTGTCGTACATCGGCGCCCAGCCGGCGACGCCTGCGCCGATCATCCCGATCCTCGCGTTCGGAGCGGCGTTCGATCTCGACTTCGTCGTGATGCCGAAGGAAGGCGACTTCTCGATGCTCGAGTACGCGCGGATCGCGCTCCCGAGCGGCCCGCAGTGGATCGCGCTCGAGAGCAGCGCGGCCAGCGGCGACCAGACCCTGATCGCGAACCTCGACGACATCTGGTCGTTCATGCCGGAGATCCCGCTCGCGCGGCAGTCGGCGAACCTCCAGGTGACCGATCGGTCGACCGATCTGACGGCCGACGTGTCGATCAGCTACCCGAACAGCAAGGGTCAGCAGACCGAGGTCAAGCTGACCGGTGACCCGCCGACCAAGGCCGCTCGCCACCGGAACGGCAACACGTTCGACCACTCGGCCAACCAGCTGATCGCCGTGTTGGACATCCCGTCGCAGGAGAGCCTGTTCGAAGCCGACGTGTCGATCGACGGCCGGAACATCGGGTTCAAGAAGATCGCGGCCATCGTCCCGGCTCAGTTCGTGCTCGAGCAGGCCCAGGGCGGGTTCGCGATCGGCAACTACAAGGTGATCCCGACCGACGCCTCGGTCGGCGGCGCCGGGCTCGACAAGGTCGTCGTCAACACGGCCGGCGGCGCGCCCCAGGCGAAGCCGTCGCCCGAGATGCAGGTCAAGATGGGCGTGGCCCAGAACGCCGCCTCGGTCAAGAAGTGCTGGACCGACCGGTGGACCGCGCAGAACGACCTGAAGGGCGGCCGGATGGTGTTCGCGTTCAAGGTCGACGCGGGCAAGGTCTCCGAGCCGGCCTCCACCAAGATCGAGGGCGACGACGTGTTCGCCGACGAGGCGCTCGCGGCGTGCGTCACCGGCGCCGTCGGGGCGTGGTCGTTCGACCCGAGCGTGACCGGCACGGTGTCGTGGCCGTTCACGTTCGTCCCGGGTGACACCGAGGCCGAGACGGATCCGGACGTGAAGCTCGGCGTCGGCGAGACCCAGCTCGCGGCGGCGGTCGAGGAGGCCCCGGTGCCCGTGGCGACCGATCCGGCGGCGGTGGCCCCGGCCCCGGCTCCGGCCGAGGTCGCGCTGGCGATCTCGAACTTCAGCACGGTCCAGACCCTGGCCGACGGCTCGACCGTCGAGCTGAAGTGGCTCGTGTCGCAGTCGGGCGATCGGGTGACCGCCCGCCAGACGACCGAGGTGCGGTCGCTCGTGTACGAGTACCGGCTGGTCCACGGCAGCTTCCTCGAGCTGGTGACGATCCAGGTCGAGCAGTACGGCCGCGCCACCCCGGTCACCGCGATCACGTTCAACCCGCCCCTGCCGGACCTCCGGTGGCCGTTCGGCGGGCCGAAGACGAGCGCGTTCGTGATCGACGTGAACGGTCAGCAGAACCACGCGTACGGCGAGGCCGTGGCGTCGTGGACCGAGACCGGGCCGAAGCTGGTGGTCACCCCGACCGCCCCCGACTGGGCGGCGTCGCGGCCGATGCAGACCTCGATCAAGTTCGCGCAGGACGGCACGGCCGAGCTGCGGACCGAGCGGATCACCAACTAGCGCACCCGGCGGACCGCCAACCAGCGGACCGCCAGACCGCGGCCCACCAGACCGATGTGGTGGGACGCGAGCGCGGGTCTGGGATCCGCGCGTCCTCCGGCGACGCGGAGCTCCGGGTGGCGTACCGTCGGGCCACGCGCAGCGGACGACGGCAGACCGCGCGCTGCACGGACGCGCTGCTGGCCCGGTCAGCGGCGTCCGCTCGCGTCGTCACCAGTCGTAGAACCCGCGGCCGCTCTTCTTCCCGAGCCGGCCGTCGGCGACCATCGACCGCATCAGCGCCGGCGGCTCGAACGCCGGGTTGCCGAGCTCGCGGGCCAGGTACTCGCCGATGTTCAGCCGGACGTCGAGGCCCACCAGATCGGTCAGCTTCAGCGGGCCGACCGGGTGGCGGTACCCGAGGACCATCGCCTTGTCGATGTCTTCGGGCGACGCGACGCCCTGCTCGACCATCCGGATCGCCTCCATCCCGAGCGCGACCCCGAGGCGGCTGGTGGCGAACCCCGGCCGGTCCTGGACCACGATCACGTCCTTGCCGATCCGGGCGCCGAACGTCCGGATCGCGTCGACCACCTCCGGGCGGGTCCGTTCGGCGGCGACCACCTCCAGCAGCTCCATGATGTGGACCGGGTTGAAGAAGTGGGTCCCCACCACCCGCCCCGGATCGGCCAGCGCCGACGCGATCCCGGCGATCGACAGCGAGCTCGTGTTGGTCGCGAGGATGCAGCTCGCCGGGGCGTGCCGCTCGACCTCGCCGAACAGGGACTGCTTGAGCGCGAGCCGCTCCGGGACGGCCTCGATCACCAGGTCCGCGCCGGTCGACGCCCGGGCGAGGTCGCCGGTCGCCAGGCGGGCCAGGGCGGCGTCGCGATCCGCCGGGGTGACCTTGCCGCGCTCGATCCCCTTCGCCAGGTTCGCCTGCACGGTCTGGACGGCCTTCGCGAGCACCCCCGCGTCGGCATCGGCCAGGACCACGTCGTACCCGGCCATCGCGCAGACCTGCGCGATCCCGTGGCCCATCGTCCCCGCCCCGATCACCCCGATTCGCTGCATTGGACATCCGCTCCGGTCGTGGTCACGGCTCCGGCAACAACCCGCGCAGCCGCTCCATCGCGAGCCGCACCCGGGACTTGACCGTGCCGAGCGGCAGGTTCAGCGCCTCCGACACCTCGGTCAGCGTCTGGCCCTGCATGTACGCGCGCTCCAACACCTCGAGCTGGCCCTCGGGCAGCGTGTCGAGCGCCTCACGGATCCGCGCCTCCTCGGACCGCTTCGCCACCGCCTGGTCCGGCGGCTCGGGGGCCGACGGGACCCACACCGGGTCCTCCGGATCCGGCTCCGGGCGACCGGCGCGGCGGAGCGCGTCGATCCGGGTGTCCGGATCCTTCGCCGCCTCGTTCAGGAAGCGCTGCGTCGCGTCCGCGTTGCCCGCGAGCGCGGCGCTCTCGGCCGCGGCCAGCGCGACGCGGCCGTGCCGGCGGAGGCCGAGCAGGTTGCCGTACACCGCCTCGGTGTAGAAG
>JBEBJW010000031.1:0-15182 GCA_040079715.1 Myxococcota bacterium
GTGCTGTTCCGGGTCCTCGCGCTGACCCACCAGCCGGTGCCGACCACGTTCGCCACCGGACTCGCCGGGTACCTGCTCGGGTGGTCGCTCGGGGTGGCGCTCGCCCGGTACGCGCGGTGGACCGGCGTGGTCGCGGGGATCACCGCCGCGCTCGTCGCCGGGGTGCCGCTCCTGTACGAGCGGGAGGTGTACGACCACGCGTTGCCGCTGGTCGCCGCGATCGCCGCGTACGTCGCCCCGGTGGTGGGGTTCGGGCTGCTGTACGGCCAGCTCGTCGCCCGGTCGACCACCTCGTGGGGCCGGGACGTGGGCCGGTACACCGCGGCGAACACCCTCGGGTCGTGCCTCGGGATCCTCGGGTTCACGTGGATCGGCCACGAGCTGCCGATCGACGTCCCGCTCCACGCCCTCGGCCTCGGCCTGGTCGCCGTCGGCGCGGTCGAGCTCGGCGTCGGGCGGTGGCGGGTCCTCGGGGGGGCCGGCGCGGTCGCGGCGCTCGCGGCGGCGCTGGCGGTGGCCGTCGCCGGGTGGGTCCCGTACACCGAGCGCGCCGGCTGGCGGACCTACTGGGGCCGCGACGGCGTGATCGACGTGGCCCCCGACCGCGACGTGTACATCGACGGGCTGTGGCACACGAAGCTGTCCGACGGCCGCGATCACGTCGGGTCTCCGTACAGCTGGCTGATGGCGTTCGCGGCGGTGGTCGCCCACGGAGATCCGCACCGGGCGCTGGTGATCGGCGGAGGGGTCGGCATCTCGAGCGCGGCCCTCGCCGGGGTGGACGGGATGACGGTCGACGTGTACGAGATCGACCACACCCTCCAGCGGGTCCTGCGGGACTACCCGGACGAGACGCTCCACGCGGCCACCACCCCGACCGTCCGGTGGATCTGGCAGGACGCGCGGACCGGGATGGCGCTCGATCCCACCACCTACGACGTGATCCTGTCGGCGCCGCTGTACCTGCGCCAGGCCGGGTCGAGCCTGCTGCTGTCGAAGGAGTACCTCCGGCTCGCGAAGTCGCGGCTGAACCCCGGCGGCGTGCTGGCGGTGTACTCGAACGAGGGCTCGCCGGCCCAGACTCGGCTGGTGCAGCGGACGATCGCGGCCCTGTTCCAGTACCGCGTCACCTGGTACGACGGGCTGGTCACCGTGGCGTCGGACCGTCCGCTGGCGCTCGACCGCGGCGCGCTGGCCGTAGCGCTCGCCCGCCCGGACCCGCTGTTCCGCGAGGCGCGCGACCTCGACGCCAGCCTCGTCCCGGCCGGGCTGTTCGGCTGGTACGACGGCGACGGCTACACGACCGCGCTCGCCGACCGCGAGATCACCGACGATCAGCCGCTGGTCGAGTATCCGGAGCTGGCGGAGCTGTGGGTCGGCCTGCTCCGGTGATCGCGCCGGCTCGGCTCGGCGTCACCGGTCCCATCACCGGTGCGGTCACCGGGCGGCGCGGGGCTCGCCCCGGTCGCGGTCCCGCACGACGCGCCGGATCAGCGCGGCGAGGATCCGCTGCTCATGGTTCGTCGGGACCGGGTCCGGGATCGGCGCGCCGTCGAGCGCCGCCCGGACCATCGCGACCTCCGGCCCGTCCCACCCGTCGAGGGCGTCGGCCGCGGACGGGTCGCCGGCGGCGAACCGAGCCAGGGCGAGGTCCGCCGCGATCCGCGCGTCGAGCTGACCGCACTGGCGCCACTCGGCCTCCGCCGCCTCGAACCGCGCCGCCGCCCGCGCGACCCCGCCGAGCGCGAGGTGCGCCCGTCCGGCGATCCACCCGCTGTCCGCGACGTGGCGCAGGTCGCCGAGCGGGGTCAGGCCGGCGTGCGACGCGAGCGCAAGCCCGAGGGCCTCGGCGGCCGCGCCCTCGTCGAGCCGGATCCGCGCCAGCGCCGCCACCACCACCCACTCGGACCGGACCGCGCCGGACCCGGTGATGCTCGGATCGCTGCTCGGGAACCGCGCGCTGCACCTGCTCGATCGCGGCGATCACGGCGATCGAGCAGGTGCAGCGCGCGGTTCCCGAGCAGCGATCCGAGCATCACCGGGTCCGGCGCGGCGCGGACCGCCGCCTCGACCAGCACGAACTGCTGGTCGGCCTCGTCGCGCCGCCCGAGCCGCTCGTACACGTCGACCAGGTTCGTCCGGGCGGCGTGGACGGTCCGCGGGCGCGCGCCGTCGCTCGCGATCACCTGGCGGAACAGCGCCTCCGCCCCCGCGAGATCGCCGGCCTCCTTGCGGAACCCGCCGAGGTTCGACCGGTACGACGCCGTGGCCGGGGCAGCGTCGGCGGCGCTCAGCACCTCGATCGCCTGGGTCAGCGCAGCGGCGGTGTCCTCCCCGCGCAGCCACCCGACGGTCGCCCGCATCGCGGCGATGTTCGCGACGTGGACCGCCTCGGGCTCGGTCGCCGCCGCCTCCGTCGCCGCGTCGAGCCGCGCCGCCGCCCGGTCGAGCTGCCCGGCCACCTGGTGGAGCGCCCCGAGCTGGTGCAGCAGGCGCGATCGGCTGGGCGAGCCGGGGGCGAGCCGGGCGAGGGTCGCCTCGATCTCGGCCAGCGCCGCCGCGAGCGGGATCCGGCCGGTCGCCTCGTAGTGCAGCGTCCGCAGGATCAGCGCGGCCTGCTCCGGATCCCGGACCACCTGCAGCGCTCGGCGGAGATCCGGCTCGACCCGCCGGATCCGCGCGAGGACGTCCCCGTCCCACCTCCGCCTCAAGCCGGCGTGGACCGCGGGCAGCCACCGACAAAGCCAGGCGGCGTGCGCGTCGGCGGCGTCGGCGGGGACGGCGTCGCGGGACCGGACGAACCGCTCGACCAGCTGGAGGTGGGTCAGCCCGTCGGCCTCCGCGCGGAGCCACCCGGCGGACACGAGCCCAGCGACGATCCGATCGAGCCCGGACCGGCCGGAGACCTCCTCGACATCGGTGACCTCGACCGGACCGACGAACGCCATCGCGTACCCGAGGATCCGCTGCGCGTCCGGATCGAGCCGGTCCCACGCCGACGCGAGCGCCGCCTCGACCGACTGGTGGCGCCCGACGCCGACGCCGCGCAGGTGCTCGAGCCGGGCGACGATCTCGTCGGCGGTGCTCACCGCGAGCCACCGGGCGGCGAGCTCGGCGGCGAACGGGACCGCGTCGACCGCGCGGGCGATCCGCCGGGCGGCGTCCGGGTCGACCGGGACCGGGGATCGGGCCTGGATCAGCGCGGCGCCGTCGTCGGCGGACATCGGCCCGAGGTCGACCGCGAACGCCCCGTCGATCGGGCGCTGGGAGGTGACCAGGAACCGCGGGCCGGTGACCGCGAGGACCCGCCCGAGGTCGGCGTCGGACAGCGTCTCCACCTCGTCCAGGACCACCAGCAGCCCCGACCGGCCGGCCAGCCAGCCCAGCGCGTGGTCGGCGCGGACCCCGAGGGCGAGGGCCAGCGCCCCGAGCAGGTCGTTCGCGGTCCGCGCCACCCCGAGCGGCACCACCACGGCCTCTCCGCGCCCGGCGTGCTCCCACCCCCGCGCGACCTGCACCGCGAGCCGGCTCTTGCCGATCCCCCCGAGCCCGACCACGACCGTCGCGGGGCCCGCGTCGATCGCGGCCTCGATCCGCCCGATGTCGACCGACCGGCCGATGAACGCGGTCGGATCCGGCGGGAGCGGGCGGACGATCCGCGGCTCGGCCTCGAGCCGGTACCCGGCGCCCCGGTTCGAGGTGAGCCACCGCGGGCGGGCGGCGTCGAGCTCGAGCTTGTGGCGGAGGCGCGACACGGTGTGGTCGACGGCCCGGGTCACCGCGGACGGCGCATAGCCCCAGACCTCGGCCAGCAGCACCTCGCGCGACACCGTCGCCCCGCGTCGCTCGGCCAGGTACCCGAGCAGCCGCGCCTCGAGCTCGGTCATCGGCGCCTCGGGCTGGTCCGGACGACGGACCCGGCGGGCCTCGAGGTCCACCTCCGCCTCCCCGACCCGCACCAGCCTCACGGCGCGCCCCCGGTCAGGACCACGTCGCTGACCACCGGGCGGTGGTCGCTGCACCCGACCTGCGGCACGGCGGTCGAGCGGATCCGGAACTGGTCGCTCAGGTAGATGTAGTCGATCCGCAGCGGGAGGTGCTCGAACAGGTCCACCGTGCCGCCGAACCCGACGCCGCCCACGTCCCACGCGTCGGCGAGGTGCTGGCGCAGCGACGCGTGCAGCGCGCTGTCGCGGGTGCTGTTGAAGTCGCCGGCGACGATCGTGGGATCGCGGAACTTGTCGACCCGCTCGAGCAGCGCGGCGGACTGGTCGCTCTGGCCGCGGACGATCTGCTCGCTCTGGCGCGACAGGTCGACCAGGGTGTCCGGCGTGCCCTGCGCCAGATCGTTCGCCGCGGTCCGCAGCTTCTTCGCGACGTACTCGTACGGCGACAGGTGGACCGCGAGCAGGTTGAACACCCGGTCGCCGTGGGCGAGCTCGGAGAACACGTAGAACCAGTCCTCTGCGTCGACGAACCGCTGCCCGGCCCCGCTCCGGAGCTGCCACCGGCCCCCGCGGACGCAGGTCGCGAGCCCGCCGGTCTTCGGGCCGCCGCCCTCGCGGTACGGGTGGTGGACGCAGGTGAGGTCGAGCGCGGCGGTCAGCCCGTCGACGTCGTTCTTCGACACCTCGAGCAGGGTCAACACGTCCGGGGCGGCCTCGCGGATCGCGTCGACGGCGCAGGCCGAGGCGTCGCCGCGATCGTCCGGACCGCCCCACAGCCGACGGAGGTTCCAGCTCATCACCCGGAGCTCCTCCCCGGTGACCTCCGGACCGACCGGGCCGTCGGTGCCCCACCGCGGGCCCCAGATCGCGGCCGCGATCGCGACGACCGAGAACAGCACCGCCGGGAACGCCCGCCGATCCGGGAACGCGGCCCACACGCAGAACACGACCGCGGTGACCACCGCGTACAGGTACGGCAGGAACGTGACCCCCGCCGCGACGATCGACGGCGGCGCCGACAACAGCCGCCCGGCGACGGTCAGGCCCACCAGCACGACGACCAGGCCGAACGCAGCCCACGCCGCGATCCGCCCGACCCGTCCCCCGTCGCGCCGACGGAGGGCTCGCCCCCGAATGGCTTGTGGGGTGCGGCTCACGCGCGCCGGCTCCTCACTGGCGGGTGCCCCTCACCGGCGGGTCCCAGCTCCGGTGGATCACGGCGCAGGCGAGCGGGAGATGGTGATCCGCTGGCGCGCATCGACGCCGCCCAGCACGCTCTCGGCGCCGTCCGGCCACTCGACGCGGATCTCGTCGACCGTACGCGCATCGCCGAGGCCGAAGTGGACCTCGGGCGCCGGCGACGACGCGTAGCTCACCCCGCCGGCGACCACGACCTGGAGCTGCGTGCGCCCGCCGGCCGTGACGAACACCCGCCCGCCGACCGCGTCCTGGTTCATCGTGCCCGGCTGCTCGAGCGCGACCTCCAGCCAGCCCGCGTCGCCGCACCGCGACAGGTACACGGTGCTCTTGGCGTCGAGGCTCCGCTTCGCGAGGTCGAGGTACCCGTCGCGGTTCAGGTCGGCCAGGACCGCCCCGCGCGACATCCCCATGTCGGCGACGCCCCAGTCGAGCGCCACGTCGGAGAACGTGTAGGCGTCGGTGCCGTCGTTCAGGTACAGCCCGTCCGGCTGGTACAGCGGGCTGTCCCACAGGGGGTTCTCGTTCGAGACGTGCCCGTACTGGTTCACGATGTCGAGGTACCCGTCGTCGTTCAGGTCGCCGAGGACCGTGCCCCACCCGACCCACTGGTTGTCGGCCGGCACGTTGACGAACCCCTTCGAGTCCGCCACGTCGATCCACAGGCCGAGGTCCGGGCGGCTCTCGAACAGGGTGTTCTTCTTCCACTCGGCGACCGCCACGTCGAGCCAGCCGTCGCCGTTGAGGTCGCCGACCCCGAGGCCCATCCCGGTCATGCTGGCGTCGAGGTGGCTCGGGTCGGTCCCGGGGACCCCGCCCGAATACCGGAAGGTGCCGTCGCCGTTGCCCCACAGCACCCGGTTCGGCCACAGGTTGCCGAAGTCGTTGACGGTGTACAGGTCGAGGAACCCGTCCGCGTCGAAGTCGTGGAACCCACCGGCGTAGGTGTAGCCGTCGTGGAACTCGCCGGGGATGAGGTCCGACACGTCGGAGAACGTGCCGTCGCCCTCGTTCCGGTACAGGAAGTCCCGCTCGGCCGGGCCCATGTCCTCCTGCTTCGTGCCCGGGGTCTCGTCGACGTAGCCGTAGTCGCCGACGTACAGGTCGAGGTCGCCGTCTTCGTCGTAGTCGCCGAACGAGCTCGCCATCGACTTGAAGCACTTCGTCTGGCCGTCGCGGAAGTCCTCGCCGCAGCCGGACACGCCGGCCACGTCGGTCACGTCGTCGAACGTGCCGTTGCCGCGGTTGTTCAGCAGGCGGTTCACCCCGAACGTGCCGCCCTCGGGGGCCGGCTGGCCCGCGATCCGGGTGACGTACAGGTCGAGGTCGCCGTCGCCGTCGTAGTCCGCCGCGACGCCGCCGCTCGCGAACGACAGGTCGAACCCGCCGAACACCTCGGTACCCCGAGCGACGAACTCGCCGGTGGCGGTGCCCTGGTACAGCTCGAGGCCCTGCTCGAGCGCGACCACGAGATCGAGCCAGCCGTCACCGTCGAGGTCGCCGGCGATCACGCCGCCGTGCCAGATCCACGCGTCCGACGGGCGCGGGATCGGGCTCTCGCGCCGCTCGAACGGGCCGAGCGAGTCGCGCTCGGATCCCCGGGTGCACTCCTGGACCCCGCCCTCGGACACGGTCACGGCCACCCCGCCGATCGACGTGTCGTCCGGACGAGAATCCGAACCGTCGGAGTCCCCGTGGCAGGCGGCGACGACGGCCGATAGCCCACACCCCAGGCCCAACAGGCACCCATTCAGCGCCCGGACGAACGCAACCATCCCCACGGCTTCCCTCGCACGGCTCGCGGATTGTAACATCCAGTGCTCTCACCCGGGGAACCGGAGCCATCGTGCTGCGCCTCCACTACCATCCGACCTCCCCGTACAGCCGCAAGGTCAGCGTCGCCGTCGCGATCCGCGGCGATCCCGTAGAGCTTCGGATCGTCGACGTGACCGCCGGCGAGCACCGATCGCCCGCGTTCCTGGCGCTGTCGCCGTTCGGCAAGCTCCCGGTGCTCGAGACCGATCACGGGGTGGTGTTCGAGTCCACCAGCGAGATCGAGTACCTCGAGGAGCGCGGTCCGAAGCTGATCCCGCCGCCGGTGGCGCGCGAGGTGCGGCACTGGGACCGCGTCGGCGACCTGTACCTGCTCGAGCCGCAGGGGACGATGCTGTTCCAGCCCGCGACCGACGCCGCCCGGACCGCCGAGGCCACCGCCCGGACCGCGCTCCGGCTGCTCGGGGAGCGGCTCGGCGACGGGCGGCGGTTCCTGTGCGGGGCGGCGTTCACCCTCGCGGACCTCGGACCGGCGATCGCGGTGGATCACCTGGTGCGGATGGAGATCGAGCTCGCGCCGATCGTCGCCGGGTGGCTCGACCGGTGCTTCGACGTGGGGCCGATGCGGGACGAGCGCGAGGCGGGGAGGCCGTTGATGGATCGGTTCCTGGAGCGGCGCCGGGCCGCGCTGGCGACGCTCGGATGAGCGCCGCGTCGAAGGTGACGGTGGAGATCGAGGTCGGGCGCGGCGGGTTCGTGAAGCGGACCGCCGGCGGCCTGTTGGACTACGTGTCCCCGGTGCCGTGCCCGTTCAACTACGGCTGCGTGCCGGATCGGATCGGCGGCGACGGCGACCCGCTCGACGCGGTGGTGCTCGGCCCGGGCCTGATGCGCGGCCAGCGCGTCGACGTGGAGATCTACGGGGTGATCCGGTTCGTCGACGCCGGCCGGGTCGACGACAAGCTCGTGTGCAGCACCGTACCCCCGACCGACGCCGAGCGGCTGCTGGTCACGGGGTTCTTCACCGCCTACGCCCGCGCGAAGTCGGTGTTGAACCGGGCCCGCGGGCTCGGCGGCGAGACCCGGATGGTGGGGTGGGACCCGCCGCCGCTGGCCTGACCCGCACCGCTGGCTCGACCCGCAGTGCCGGCGCCTCGGTCCGCCGCCGCCGCGATACGGGGCCACGTGACCGCGCTGCTGTACTTCATGGTGGCGGTGTTGGCGGTGGCCCTGTCGGTCGCCGCGTTCCTGGAGGACCGCCAGGACCCCGCGCGCCAGGCGTTCCTCGCGCTGTCGGGCGGGATCGCGCTCGCGTACGTCGGGTTCTCGCTGTCCCTGCTGCCGGGCCTGTCGTCGTTCCGCGCGATGTACCTGCTCGCGGGGGCGACGGTGCCGCCGGGCCTGCTGTGGACGTTCGATCGCGCGTTCCTCCGCGACGACACCGCGCCGACCCCGCAGATGCGGGTGGTGTACGTCGGGACGGCGATCGTCGCCCCGGTGGCCGCGCTGCTCCACATGTGGTGGTCGAACGGGGACTCCGCGGTGCCGATCCGCCTCGCGACGCCGCCGGCGGTCGCGGCCGGCCTGTTCGCGTTCTACGGGTTCGGGGTGGCGCTCCACCGGCTGTGGGCGGCCCAGGAGGCCACCAACCTCCGGATCGACCGGACCCGGATGCGGTACCTGTTCGGGGTGGTGTGCGCGGCGGTCGTGCTCACCGGGGTCGAGCAGCTCGGCCGGACGCTGTTCCCGCCGATCGAGGCGCTGCCGAACGGCTCGCTGTCGCTGTCGTCGCGGGGGGTGGCGCTCCAGGGCCCGCTGCCGCCGTTCTCGGCGATCTTCACCGGGCTCGGGACGTACTTCCTGTACCACTCGGTCGTGATGAGCCGGCTGATCGACGTGACCGAGCTGCTGTCGCGGATCGCGACCGTGCTCCTGTCGGCCACCGCCCTGCTGCTGATCGACGGCCTGACGTTCCTGTGGGTCGACACGTTCACCGTGTACCCCCTCCACTCGACGTTCCAGATCTTCCTGGCCTCGATCCTGTTCCTCGCCGCGTACGACCCCCTGCGGACCCGGATCGCGTGGGCCGCGAACCGGATGTTCGACCGCCGGAGCCACCAGCTCACCGACGCGCTCGATCAGCTCCAGAAGCAGCTCCCCACGATCATCGACGGCGAGGCGCTCGTCTCGCGGCTGCTCGACGTGCTGGCGTCGTCCGGGCGGGCGCCGGCCTGCTCGGTCTACCTGTGGGACGCGCACCACGACGGGTTCGTGTGCGCCGGGTACCGCGGATCGCCCGAGCAGCGGCCGCTGCGGGTGGTGGCGACCCGCCCGTTCACCGATCGGTTCACCCGCGGGGCCCCGTGGTACCTCCGGACCGCCGTCCAGCGTCGGGCGCAGCACGATCCGCAACAGGCCGAGGTCCTCGCGCTGATGGACGCGATGAACGCCGACCTCGCGATGCCGCTCGTGTCCGGCCGGACGGTGCTCGGCTGGTTCCACCTCCGCGACGAGCCGTGGTCGGACGGGTACTCCGCCGAGGAGATCCTCGCGCTGCAGGAGGTCGCGAACCGCGCGTCGGTGGTGCTCGCGAACGTCCGCAGCTTCGCCCAGCTCGAGGAGCAGAAGCGGCTGGCCGCGCTCGGCGCGATGTCCGCCGGGCTCGCCCACGAGATCCGGAACCCGCTGGCCGGGATCAAGGGCGCGGCGCAGCTCCTGCAGGCCGACGTGGTCCCCGGCGAGTCGATGGACATGCTCCAGGTGATCGTCGACGAGACCAACCGGCTGAACGAGGTGGTGACCGAGTTCCTCGACTACGCGCGCCCGTTCGAGCTCCGGGTCCAGGACGAGCCGGTGAACGCGGTCGTGGCCCGGGCGCTGGCGGTGGTCCGCGCGCAGGGACTGCCGGCCACGATCACCCTGGTGGAGGAGCTCGCCGAGGGGCTCCCGGTCGTGCCGCTCGACCCCGCCTCGACCGGCCAGGTGGTGCTGAACCTGCTCCAGAACGCGCTGCAGGCGATGCCGGACGGCGGCACGCTGACCGTGCGGACCCGCCTCGGCGGCGACGGCACCGGCCGCCAGGACCTCGAGGTCCACGTGACCGACACCGGCGCCGGGATCCCGGATCACGTCAAGGACCAGCTGTTCGTGCCGTTCTTCACCACCAAGCAGGACGGCACCGGGCTCGGCCTCGCGATCTGCCAGCGGATCGTCCACGCCCACCGCGGCGAGATCGACGTTTGGTCCGTCCCGGGCGAAGGGACGTCGTTCGTGGTGCGGCTGCCGGTGAACCCGCCCGGGGTCAGCGATCGCGGGTGAGCCGTCGATCGATTCGGCCAGGACCTCGTCGACCGGTCGGCGCCGGAAACCTCGGTAATCACGAGCTCGTCGTCGGCGTGACGCGAAATTCACGCGGATCGAGCCAAAATCGTGAAAAATGCGTTATCTGGCGGCCCCAGCAGGTTCGCGCACCACGTCGCTATCCCGCTGTCGGCAGCGCCGACCGACGAACCGACCCACCAGAGGAGACCTCGATGAACCTCAACCTTTGGCAGTTGGCCCTGGTCCTGGGCCTCACCGCGTGCGGCGGCGACGCCAAGACCGACACCGGCGACGACGACGACGCGGCGGACGCCGGCGACGCCGACGCCGACAGCGACAGCGACAGCGACGCGGACAGCGACGCCGACACCGATGTCGAGAGCGGCGAGACGGGCTCGACGGGCAGCGGGTTCTTCGAGATCACCGGATTCCGGGTCGACGCGCTGTTCGGCTACGAGCGGAACACCGGCCTCGTCACGATCACCACCGCGTACGGCGATCTCGATCCCGTGATCTCGATCTCGCTCGGCAACGACGCGTGGGCCGCGACGTACTTCGACCTGTCGGACGACAACTACTGCTCGGTCAACCTGATCCTCACCGACTCGACGCCGGTGTCGTTCGGGTTCCCGACCCAGTGGTACGGCGTGGCGTACGACCCGGCGGGCGGCGCCACCTCGGACTGCAACACCCCCGGCTACGAGCTGAACCCGCTCGACTGGGCCGTCGACTACGTCGACCTCGGGTTCGCGCAGTACAACTACGGCGTCGCGGTCGGCGAGACCTGGCCGGACTTCCCGGCGCAGGCCCCCGAGGACGAGCCGTTCCTGTTCGGCGGCTACATCGAGACCGACCTGCTCCAGGCCACCTCGTACCCGACGTACATC
Source organism: Myxococcota bacterium (assembly GCA_040079715.1). GTDB lineage: Bacteria > Myxococcota_A > UBA796 > UBA796 > JACKER01. The sequence goes on from JBEBJW010000031.1 coordinate 11,126, forward strand.
GGGTTCGCGTTCGCGCTCGACGCGAACCTCCAGCTGGTCGAGAACCCGGACGGCTCGCTGCAGCTGCTCGAGATCGCCGCCCCGATCTTCGACGGCAACCAGATCCAGACCGGGCTGTACAACGTGAGCGCCACCAACGCCTGGATCTTCCAGTAGACAGCGGACGCCGTCGGGGCGCGAGGGTATCGTGTCGAGGGAGACCTGATGCCCGGACCCCAGCTCCGACGGCTCGTCGGCACCGCAGCGCTCGGCGTCGCGGCTGCGGGGTGCCCCGATCCGACCCACGGATCGACCGTCGGTCTCGTCGACACCGATCGGGACGATCTGCCGCCGTGGCTCGAGCCGGATCGGACCGGTGAGACCGGCCAGCCGGCGGGGGACGGGTGGTTCACCCCCACCCTGCTCAGGCTGGACGCGACGTTCGCGTACGACGCCGATCGCCGCGAGATCCGGCCGTACACCGTCCCGAGCGGCGACGTGGTGCCGCACATCCAGATCGCGTTCGGCAACGACGACTGGCTGGTCAACGGGTTCGACCCGGGCGACACCGACAACTACTGCGTGATCCTCCTGCCGCTCACCAGCTCGAGCCGCGCCGGGTGGTCGGTCGGCGACCCCGACGTGTGGTTCGGCGTCGACTACGTGGGCGACCCGCCGATCACCGACTGCGACGTGGGCGACAAGGCGTGGAATCCGGCGCTGTTCGGGTCGGACCCGGTCGGCGACATCGTCGGCTACGGCGCGTGGGGCGCCGGGGTCGGCGAGATCGACCCGCAGCTCGCGCTGTACTTCACCACCACGACCTACTACGAGACCACGTTCATCGGCGGCCGGCTGATGTCCCCGCTGATCTTCGAGAGCTGGGGGTTCTTCACGGTGCCGATCCGCCTCGCCCCCACGTTCGCCGCCGAGACGGCCGAGGGCGACTACGTGACGGTGCCGCCGGACGAGGTCCGCACCGACGACGGGGTGGTCACCGGCGCGTACGAGCTGTTCAGCCTGTTCTACTGGCGCCTGCCCTGACGCGACCGTGGGGTGGCCGATCCGCCCCCGGGAGGCCCGGACGACTCACCGGCAGGCCGGCCCCGCCTCTGCCAGCTTCTGCATCGCGAGCACGGTGGTGCGGACCCCCGCGACCGCGAACCGGTCGACCACCCCCTTCGGGACGAACCCGCCGGCGTCGGACGCGGCGACGTACTCGACCAACGTGCGGCCGTCGCCGAGGTCGGTCAGCCACCACGCGCCCCGGGTCGACACGATCGGCGCCCCGCGGTCAGCCCACGCCGTGGCCGACGGGGTCAGGCGGCCGCTCGGGTCCACGCTGCGCCACGACAGCTCGCGGACCCCGACGTCGCCCGCCACCGCCGCCACCGCGCGCTGCTCGACCACCCACCACCGGTCCGACAGCACGTCGACGTCGAGGTACTGGAACATCGTGCGCGCGGGGCCGCACGGCTGGCCCGCGAGCAGCTCGACGTACGCGAGGTCGGTCCACGCGGGCTTCGCGGCGTCGTCGTTGATCGCGCGCCAGTAGCGGTCGATCGGCACCGGGATCACCCCGACGCCCCACGCGAGCCCGTCGGCCACCCCGGTCGCGACCGCGCCGCCCTCGGCCCGGTCGTACGCGGCGGTCGGGATCGCCGCCACCGCGACCGTCCGGTGGGTCCGCGCCGCCGCGGTCGCCGCCACCCGCTCGGCCACCGTCGCCGCCGACGCCGCCGTCGAAGCCAACCCCGACCGATCGAGCGGGAAGATCAGCATCCAGGTCACCACCGCCCCTCCCGTCGGAGCCGCGTAACCCTACCGGCGCATCCAGCCCCACAACCGGTCGAGCCACGACTGCTTGCCGAGGGCGTCGAACCGCCGGATCCAGCTCGCCCCGACCGGCGGACCCGACCGGTTCGGCAGCGAATCGACCAGCATCGCCACCTCGAACGCGCACGATCGGGCGGACGAGAACCGGTCGGCGGGGGTGTGCGCCATGCACTGGAGCACGAACTCGCGCAGCGACTCGGGGACCGCGGCCATCAGCGGGTCGTCCGGGTTGACCATGAACAGGAACCCGGGGCGGCGCCCGGTGAGCAGGAAGTACAGGGTGGCGCCGATCCCGTAGATGTCGGCGCGCAGGTCGACGTTGGCAGCGTCGGCGGCCTGCTCCGGGGCCCGGTAGTTCGGCGTCCCCATCGACTGGTCGGTGCGGGTGCGGTACGGGACGCCGCCGTGAATGTGGCGGGCGAGGCCGAAGTCGGCGAGCAGGGCCTTCCCGTCGTCGCCGATCAGCACGTTGTGGGGCTTCACGTCGCGGTGGACGAGCCCGGCCTCGTGGACCGCCGACAGGCCCTCGAGCATCTGGAACACCCAGTCGAGCGCGACCGCCGGCTCGAGCGGGCCGCTCTTCTTGACCTGGTCGCGCAGGCAGCCCTTCGCGTAGAAGGGCATCACGTACCAGTACAGGCGCCCGTCGTTGCCGTAGTCGAGGACCGGGACCAGCCGGGGGTGCCGCAGGCGCTTCATGTCCTGCGCCTCGGCGATGAACCGGACGGGCTGCTCGCGGTCCTTGGCCTCGCGGATCTTCAGCGCGCAGGGCTTCCCGGTCTGGCTATCCTCCGCCAGATACACCGTTCCGCTGCTGCCGGCGCCCACGGAGCGACCGACGAGGTACCGATCGCCGACCGACTTGGGCGGGTCGAGGAGTGTGTGTGTTGCTTCGGCCACGATCCGATCCTACACGGCTCCACGTGGCAGGGTACAGCACCTGTACCCTCCGCGTACCGGCGAGGTTCCGCATGTCCGAAGCGACGACCGACGCGATCCGGGTTCGGGTCGAGCCCGCCTACCACCCCGAGCGATCGAGCCCCGAGCGGCGGTCGTGGTTCTTCTCGTACACGGTGGAGATCGTGAACGAGGGGTCGCGCGCGGTGCAGCTCATGGCGCGCCACTGGACGATCACCGACGGCACCGGGCGGGTCGAGGAGGTCCGCGGTCCCGGGGTGGTCGGTCAGACGCCGGTGATCCCGCCGGGCAAGACGTTCGTGTACACGTCGTACTGTCCCCTGCCGACGCCGCTCGGGGCGATGGAGGGCAGCTACACGATCCGCCGGGAGGACGGCTCGACGTTCGAGGCGCGGATCGCCCCGTTCGTGCTCGAGGATCCGGCGTTCGTCAACTAGGAGCGCTCGGGAATGCTCCCTCCGGGAGCGTTCACACGCTCCTGACGCGAGTCTTCGGGCCGCCGTCCCGGCTCGCTGGGACGACTCGGAGCGACCGAGGGACCGCAGGTCCGGCGTGGCTGCGACGGTACAACCGGCACATGCATCGGACCGAGGAGCCGCAGGGAGCGGAGGGTCGCCCGGAGGGCGGCGGTCCGAAGGCGAGCCATGAGCATCCAGCAGGCCGGGAACCTCGCGAAGCGAGCTTTCCCGAGGCCTGCTAGGCGATCAATGCCGGTGATCGCCGGACTGCCCGTGGGCGTGCCCGTGCTCGAGCTCCTCGGCGTACGGGTCGCGGATCCACAGGATCTCGACCGCGAACGTCAGCGTCTGCCCGGCCAGCGGGTGGTCGACGTCGATCCACACCTGCGACCCCTTGATCTTCGTGACCCACACCGCCACCGGCGTGCCGTCGGTCCCCTTGATCTCGAGCGGCATCCCCTCGCGCAGATCCATCTTCCGCCCGAACTCGCGCCGGGGGACGGACACCGCGCCGGCGCCCTTCCGCTCGCCGTACCCGTCGGCCGCCGGCAAGGTCACCGTCACCTCGGCGCCGACCCCGAGCCCCTCCAGCTTCCGCTCGAGCCCCTCGATCATGTTGCGCTTGCCGTGGAGGTACGCGAGCGGCTGCTTCCCGCGCGTAGACTCGATCAGCCGCCCGTCTTCGCCGGTCAGGGTGTAGTGGATCACCACCACCTTGCCGCTCTGCACGACCTGCCCTGGCTGCCCCGGCTGCCCCGCCATCCGACCCTCCGGCGGCCGATGTACCCCGTCAGGTGCCCGGGTGCCCGCCCCGGTTCCGGAACGCGCGGAGCCAGCCCCGAGCGATCGAGCGGGAGAATTGCGCG